>JAIDTS010000053.1 GCA_029060585.1 Muribaculaceae bacterium | reverse complement strand
CTGGGCTGGATCTTGATGGAGGCTCCGGTATTCATATGCATGGCCATCCTCTGGGCATGCTCTTCGCGCCGGGGTGAGACTGCGCTTATCGCTATGGCGTCGCTCTTCATGCTCCACTATTTCCAGCGATCGTTTGTATTTCCTCTTCTCATTAAGGGGAAAAGCCGTATGCCCCTCGCGATTATCCTGATGGGGTGCGTGTTCAATGTCGTCAACGCATATCTGATCGGTGGATGGCTCTTTTATGTCTCTCCTGTCGACGCATATCCCCCTTCCTGGCTCTATAGCCTGAAGTTCCTCGTCGGTACGGTTGTTTTCTTTGCCGGTATGCTGATCAATCTGCATTCCGACCATATCATACGCCATCTCCGCCGTCCCGGCGACCACAATCATTACATCCCTAAAGGTGGTATGTTCCGCTATGTGACTTCTGCCAACTATTTCGGTGAGTTTACCGAATGGGTGGGATATGCGGTGCTCACATGGTCGCTTCCTGGTGTCATTTTTGCTCTTTGGACATTTGCCAACCTCGCTCCGCGTGCCAGGTCGCTCCATGACCGTTATGTGCGGGAATTTGGCGAGGAATTCACTAAACTAAATAGAAAATACATAATTCCATTCATATGGTGACTTCACTCGACAGACTCTTCACTCCCGGCAGGATAGGACCCGTGGAGTTGCGCAACCGTGCCATCCGCAGCGCGGCTTTCGAAGGCATGGGAAAAGACAATAATCCCACGGAAATGCTGCGCGACTACCATTGGAGCGTAGCGGAGGGAGGAGTCGGCATGACCACTCTCGCCTATGCCGGAATCAACCGTTCGGCCCTTTCATTCGAGACGCAGCTTTGGCTCCGTCCGGAGATAGTGGGTTCCCTCCGCGAGATCACCGACGGCATCCATGAGCGTGGAGCCAAGGCTTCCATTCAGATAGGCCATTGCGGAAATATGACCCATATAAAGACGGCCGGCGGTATACCGGTCGGAGCATCTACCGGCTTCAACCTATATTCGCCTACCATCGTGCGCGGACTCCGCAAGGATGAGCTTCAGCAGATGGCCCGCGACTTCGGCGATGCCGTGCGCACTGCCCGCGATGCCGGATTCGACTGCGTGGAGGTGCACGCCGGACATGGCTATCTCATATCCCAGTTCCTCTCGCCTTATACCAATCATCGACGCGACGAATTCGGAGGCAGTCTCGATTCCCGCATGCGCTTCATGCGCATGTGTCTGGAAGAGGTGTTGAAGGCTGCCGGAAGCGATATGGGCGTGATTGTGAAGACCAACATGCGCGATGGCTTCAAGGGTGGTCTCGAGATTGACGATTGCATCACCGTTGCGAAGGAGATTGAGCGTCTGGGAGCGCATGCGATTGTGCTTAGCGGCGGTTTCGTCAGCAAGGCTCCTATGTATGTGATGCGTGGCGAGATGCCGCTCTACAGCATGACCTACTACATGAAGCAGTGGTGGCTGAAATACGGCGTCCGCATGGTGGGAAAATACATGATTCCCAAAGAACCCTTCAAACCGCTTTATTTCCTTGAGGATGCGAAACGCTTTCGCTCCGAGCTGAAGCTTCCTTTGATCTACGTCGGGGGAGTTGTCGACGGCGAGGGCATGGAAAAAGTGCTCTCTGAGGGATTTGACTTCGTGCAGATGGGACGCGCCTTGCTCCGTGAGCCGGATTTCATAAACCGTCTTGCCCGCGAAGCAGCACATCACTGTGGTTGCGAGCACGTCAACTACTGCATCGCACGCATGTATAGCCGTGAGATGGCCTGCCATTGCACACTCTCCGACCTCCCTCCAAAGATCCGCAAGGAAATAGAAAGGATTAAGAGTGAAGAGTGAAGAGTTAAGGGTGAAGAGTTAAGGGTGAAGAGTTAAGAGCTAAGAGCAAAATATTTAATCTTTAATATTTAATCTCTAATCTTTATGGAATTAACGGGAAAGTGGGCTGTGGTGACCGGTGCCGATGGAGGTATCGGCATTGAGTTCTGCCGTGCGCTTGCACGTCGTGGTTGTTCACTTGTGATGGTGAGCGTCACTGTCGATCCGCTGCGTAAGGCCGCTGCGTCTATAGAAGATGTATTCGGCGTGAGGGCTCTTCCGTTCACTCTCGACCTCACACAGGCCGACGCAGTTTCGAAGCTCGAGGTGTTTCTCAGTGCTGAAGATGTGGAGCCTGAGTTCATCGTCAACAACGCCGGCATATTCAGTTTCCGTGAACTTGTGGACATACCTGATGTGAAGATAGAGTGCTTCATCGACCTTCACGTGCGGGCTACGACTATGCTCTCTCTCTTCTTCGCAAGGAGGTTTAAGGAGCGAGGCTCCGGACATATCCTCAATATGTCATCGATGTCCTGCTGGATGCCAATGCCCGGCCTTGCGATGTATGCCTCAACCAAAGCCTATATCCGTGTCTTCACCCGTTCGCTCCATTATGAACTTAAGGACTACGGCGCTTCTGCTACCGTAGCCGCCCCCGGGGGAATCGCTACTTCACTCTTCGGATTGCCCGACAATCTTATGCGCCTTGCCGTGGCTCTCGGAGCCGTTGAGAAACCCGACCGTTTCGCCGAGAAGGCCGTCAAGGCGATGCTCAAGGGAAAAAAGCAGTATGTCAACGGCTTCATCAATCGCCTCGCCATCTTTTTCGTCGGAATCACTCCTACATGGGTTCGTATGCAGGTGAAGCGTCGTCTTCTCGACAAAGGCATCGTCAAATGAAGGCTCCGATTAGACAAATCAGTAGGGACGCACGGCTCGTGCATCCGTGTGCTTCAGGGATATCTCGGATAATTCTCAATTCTCAATTCTCAATTCTCAATTATGTTCCCTGGCTCGCCTTTCTCGCATCCCTCATTGTCTATTGGCTAACTGTCGATCCCGGCGCATCCTACTGGGATTGCCCGGAATATCTTCTTACGGCCCTGCGTCTCGAGATCGGGCATCCCCCGGGCAATCCGGGCTGGGCTTTGACGCATCGCTTCGTATCCTGTTTTTTCTCCGATCCCGCGCTTCAGGTGCGAGTGGTCAATATGATGTCAGGGCTTTTCACTGCCCTCGCTGTCATGATTCTATGCTCTGTCGGCATATCGTTGATGCGTTGGATTTTTCCTCCGCGTCGTGACAGACTATGGCGCTCCGCCGCCATATCCGTGGCTTCTCTCGCGGGATCGCTTTGCTTTGCATGGTCAGACTCCGCATGGTATAGTGCGGTGGAGGCCGAGGTCTACGCCATGTCGCTGTTCCTCTCAGCCCTTACGGTCTGGATGGCACTCAGATGGGCCTTTCAATTCAGTAGGGCTGCCCGTATGCGCTGGCTTGTGGCCCTTATGTATGTGATAGGATTGTCTATAGGGGTGCATCAGCTTAATCTTCTCGCGCTTCCCGCGGTGGCGATGATTATGGCTTTTCGCATTAGATCCGGAAAGAAGGCCGGTGTCGGTCGCATTGTGGCGGCGTTTCTGATCGGCTGTGCCGTTGTCGTGCTTATCCTCAAAGGTCTTATGCCCGGCTCCGTAGCCGTTGCTGCATGGGCCGACCTGATTGCCGTCAATTCCTTAGGCCTCCCTTATTGGTCGGGTGCCCTCTCTTTCTGGATTCTCGCTCTCTTTGCGGTAGTAGTGGCGGCATTGCTTATAGGCCGTAGATCCCTCGGGGCGTCAGCTGCTTTCTGGAGTCTTGCGGCTGTTATGCTCGGTTTCTCCGTATATATATTGATTCCTATCCGTGCTTGGGCGAATCCTCCCGTGAATGAGGGTAATCCTTCAGATGTGTTCAGGCTTGCCGACTATCTCGACCGCCGTCAATACGGCAGTAATCCTTTATTTTATGGACGCACTCCTTATAGCAGGGCGATGCGTCTCGAGAACGTCTCTGTCGGTCCGCAGGGCGATACACTGCGCGATTATTCGTGGAATGCCCTGAAGGTGAAAGGCCGCGAGATGCGTCCTATGGTCCAAGATGGCCGTATTCCGTCGCGGTCCCGCTTTCTTACAGATGCCGACAGGGAGCTTAATCGTCGTGTTTCCGAGAGTGATTCGCAGAAAGGTTACGTAGTGACGGGTATTCGTTCCGAACTCCGCTATACTCCGGAACTCGACATGTGGTTACCCCGGATTTATGCTTCGTCGCCTGGCGACCTTGCTGCATATCGCGACTGGACCGGGATGGACTCCGCAAGTATGGTGCAGGTGCGCATCTCAGAGGCGTTCGATTCCGTCGGCCATGCTGTGCCGAGGCGTGATGCGGATGGAACGCCTATCGTGAGGTACGGTCTCAGGCCTTCCTATAAGCAGTCGTTTACGTATATGGCTGTATATCAGATCGGCTATATGTATCTCCGCTATCTCATGTGGAACTATTCCGGACGCCAGAACGACCGGCCTTCCACCGGAGAGATAGATCACGGCAACTTCATTACCGGCATTCCGCCGCTCGACGATCTTATGCTTGGCGACCAATCCAAGCTCCCTCCTGAGCTCGGAAAGGATAATAAGGGGCATAATGTCTATTGGTGCGTGCCCTTCCTGGTTGGTATATTGGGTATAATATGGCTTTTCGTAGGCTCCGGAAGGTCACGTAGTGCGATGCGTATGCGCTGGACTGCATGGGTGTCGCTCGTGCTGTTCCTTATGACCGGACTCGCCATCGTGTTCTATCTCAATCAGTCGCCCGGTGAACCTCGCGAACGCGACTATTCATTTATGGGTAGTTTTTGGACTTTCGCCCTCTGGATATCATTCGGAATGCTCATGCTCCTGCGCTCCATTCGTGCCCGATGGGCGAGGGGACTGGCGCTATGCGCGGTCTTTGCCGTTCCGGTTTGGATGCTCGCGCAGAACTGGGACGACCATGACCGTAGCGGCCGCTCCGCTACTCTCGACTACGCCTCTAATCTCCTTGAGTCGCTCGATGATGATGCAATTCTTTTTGTGGATGGCGACAACTATATCTTCCCGTTGTGGTTCGCTCAGGAGGTGATGGGCGTTCGCCGCGATGTGACCGTAGTATGCAACGCCTATCTCGGAAGTGACTGGTATGTCTGTCAGCTGATGATGCCGCGTTACGATGCCGACGGATTGAGGATGATGGCCCGGAAGAGCGACATAGCGCTTGGAAACTTTAATCTGGTGCGATTCCCCTCCGCCTCTTCTGATACTCTCCCCGCTCTCGAGGCGTTGCGCGCACTTTACACCGACAGTGCCGCAACTCCCTCTTTCAAGTCGCGTTGGCTCGTGATGGGGAAGGACTCAACCGACAGTTGGGTGTTTGATATGCTGTCTGTTCCCGGAAAGGGGGCGAATTCCGTCGCCGGTCTCCGCGAGGTGGCTGAAATCGACATAGTGGCCACAAACGC
>JAIDTS010000529.1 GCA_029060585.1 Muribaculaceae bacterium | reverse complement strand
GCCTTATATGTTATCTCTATCTTCTTTTCTTTCATAGTATGAGATTTTATGATCACGCGACTCATTGAAGTTGTTTAATCCGCTCGAAAACCTGACGAAATCTTAATAAAAAAATAAGTCTAAACAACTTCTTTCAGGTCTCGTCTATATTATTAACAAATTTTTTGCAAATAGGTAAGGTTAACAATTGCAAAAATCACAAAAAAGTATTACCTTTGCAGTCGTAAACGTTGTGCGTTTTGCGTTGTTCGTTGTGCGTAGACATGGCAGATGACAAGAAATGAAAAACGTATGCCTCTGTAGTTCAACGGATAGAATAGAAGTTTCCTAAACTTTAGATAGGGGTTCGATTCCCCTCGGAGGTACAATAGACAATAAGGAGGAGAGCTGAAGCTCTCCTCTTTTTTATAAGGCTACGCAGTGTGGGGGAGAGCTGGAGCTCTCCCCTCCTCGTTTTTCTATTTGTATTCGGGGATTTGATCGGGATGGAAAGTGACGGAGCGTGACGTTGGGTCGGAGGCAAGGAAATATCCGAGCACGCGGGGTCCGGAAAAGAGAAACGGACCGTTGCTGTCGTTCTGCAATGCCTCCAGATAGTCGTGCATCTCGCGGGATATAGGGGTAACGGTGACTGTCATCACGTCTCCGTCGAAGAGCACCTCGTCGTCTTCTTCCTCATCAGTGTCCATACGGCTCGTCATCGTGAAGAAGGTATTCACGCCATCGAAGGCAGTGCGGTCGTCCTGCTCCTGCCAGGAATATATCTCGCCGTTGCGATATAGTTTCACCCAGTAGCAGTCGCCCGTTGCTGCCGGATTATCAAGGTAGCGGGTCTGGAAGACCGCCACCTTATCGTAGGGCATGCTGATCCAGTTGAATTCAGCAGAAACGATTTCCGTAGCAGGATACATCATCGTCTCCATACTGTAGGTATTCCCGAGGCGTTCGACTGTAAGTCGATAGCAGTGGCCGGGGATGCCCGGAGTGGAATCGGTAAAGAAGCCGTCGGCATTCGCCGACAGGCTATATTGCACATCGTCAGTAAGGTCCAAGATAGTCACAGAAGCGTCCGTCAGGCGCGAGCGGTCCATAGGTTCATCCATCGGGGTGGTAAGGGTTATGGCAACCTTGGCACCGTCAGAAGTCAGTTCTCCTTCGATGACAGTCAGGGGCTCTATATCGAGATAGTCCAAGTCGATCACTTTCTCGCAGGAAGTCATCATGATAATGCAGCATGCACAATGCATAATGCATAATACAGGACTGACGAAAAGTTTTTTATAACTCATATAAAAAATCATATAAAAACAAAGGGATTAGAAGCTTAGGGTATAGGAGACGGAGGGTACGAGTCCGTACATGGCCTGCGTCACGGCCTCAGTGCCGGAAGGAGAGTCGGGGTTGTCTCGGAAGTAAACCACATAGGGATTGTAGCGGCAATATGCGTTGTAGATACCAAAAGCCCATTCGTAGGTGAACCTCGGCCCTTTGTGGGTGTATGTCGCCGACAGGTCGAGCCGATGGGTTGGGGGAGCCTTGTAGGCATTTCGCTGCGAGTAATAATAGCAAGTCTCGCCAGCCACCTCATACTTCACGTCGGGAGCCGTCAGTCGTTGTCCGGAGAGAAATATCCAGGAGCCGGAGAGATTCCAACGGTCACTGATGCGGAAGATGGCGGTTACGGCGAAGTCATGCCGCCGGTCGTTGGAGGCGTCATACCAGCGGCCATCGTTGATTCCCGGGATTCGCGTCTGCGTGTGGGATAGGGTGTATGAAATCCATCCGGTCAGACGCCCCGTGTTCTTGCGGAGCATAAGTTCGAGGCCGTAACTCCGCCCCTTGCCCCCGAGGATTATGTCATCAAGCACAATGTCGGAGAAAGACGAGCGTCCATCCTTGAAATCGTAGACGTTGTCTATATCCCGATAGTAAGCTTCGGCCGACCAGTCGAATGCGCCACTTTCCGTCATTCCAGCGTATCCGACAGCATATTGCAACGCCCGTTCCGGTTTAACTATGGCAGAAGTGAGTGCATATCGGTCGAAAGGGAATGAGGTAGTAGTGGATCGAATGGCGTGAAGATTCTGAGAGGCCGAGCCGATACCGGCCTTTATGTTGTGGAGATCGGAGAAGCTGTATTTGAGATTGAGCCGTGGTTCGAGACTGAAGTATGTCTTTGCGTCAAATTGGTTTGGTTTTCCCGCAGAAGACAAGTAGCGGTGCCATCGTGGAGCTGAGAGCGCAGAAGATACATTGAATCTAATTCCTGCAGAGACATCAAGCCGGTCGGCAAATCTTCCGTTATAGTCTATCCATAGAGCGTTGTCGATAAGAGAGCGTATCTCACGCTCAGTCATCGCGTTCAGTTTCCATTCGGCGGATTTCACCTGAAGCAGTTCGGATCTGACACCGAAGTCAAGTGAATGGGATTCGGCGGTCTGCCAGTGGATTTTCTCGGAGAGTGTATAATTGTGGATATATGTCCACATCGTCTGGCTAAGGTCCATGATATCCATCGACATCTTCGGTTCGAAATGGGTTATGGCTCCGGTCGTGGTGAATGTGAGCTTATCTGAGGGACGCGCAGTCCAGTTGACGGATGCTCCGAGGTTTCCCCAGTATAGACCCATCAGGTCGGAGATTGCCATATTGTCGTGGGAGAGGAAGAAGGAAGCATCTACCATGTGAGTCCGAGAAGGGCGATAACGAAGTTTGGCAGTGATATCGTAGAAATTCATCACGGTGCTCCGATATTTCGGCACCATCTTGAGGAAGGCGTCGACGTAAGAGCGACGTGCAGTCACGGCGAAGGAGAGCTTATCCTTGACAATGGGTCCTTCCGCCTTCAGTTTGGCGGCGAGGATACCTACGGTCAAGGAGCCATGGTAGGTCTGCAGATCACCGGGCATAAGGGTAGTTTCGAGCACCGAAGAAGTAGCGTCACCGTAAGAGGTAGGGAAGGGTCCTTTGAAGAGGGTGGCTGAACCGAGGGCGTCATCGTTGAAGGTAGAGAAGATTCCCATTACATGAGATGGATTATAGAGGGCGATACCGTCGAGAAGCACAAGGTTCTGGTAAGCGCTACCGCCCCGCACCTCGAAACCGCCACCACCATCACCCTCGCTTCGGACACCCGGAAGCAAGGAGATTGATTTGATGATGTCGGAATCTCCGCCGAAGGATGGCAGACGGGAGAGTTGTGTAAGTTCGAGGCGTTCGGCACCGATACGGACGTTGTCGATGCGTTGTCGGGCGGAGCTGCCGGTCACCGTCACCTCTTCGAGTCGTTTTTCTGCTATAGTGTCATTGGTCTCGGCGGCACCGCCGATATAGGAGACCAAAGACAGGATAACATATAAAGTCTTTTTTCTTATCATGCAAAGGGATTTTGAGAGTGCAAAGTTACAATTTTTTTGCGGTAAAAAAAAGAGGCGCATCTGGCCATCGGGGCCAAACGCGCCTCATAATGAAAGAATATGTGGGAAGCCATCCACCCCTAAAGGGGGGAGGACTGAGCATTTTGTGGGGAGAGCTGGAGCTCTCCCCTCCTATTACCCCGACACCTTTGGCGGGGAGAGCATAGGGCGCCGGATGCGGTCATGCCGGGGCCGTCAGGGTCGATGCTCTGTGTCAATGCATAATGCATAATGCACAATGCATAATCGCCGGGACAGTGGACCGTCGGGCCTCAGGCCTGTCGAGGGCGATTTGCGTTGAGCGTCATGCTTTTCCGGGATGCGGGGTACGGGCGTGCCGGCAGTGGACCGTCAGGCCTCGGGCCTGTCGGCATGGACGTACCGGATGCATCCTTCGTATGCATTGACGACATGGAGGGGTGAAGGATTAAGAGTCAAGAGTCAAGAGTCAAGAGTCAGGAACCAGGTGGCCGACTCGGTGAACAGTTGGGTATCCTTCGCGGACACAGGCCGGAAGGCCTGCTCTCCATGGGTTGTGTCAGACTTGTCATTGTGCTCTTTCCGGGTCTCGGGGAGTGAGTCTTCAGTCTTTAGTCTTCAGTCTTAAGAATGCGGCATCGCCGCTTGGGACTTCGGACATTGCCCTCAGCACAGTGTTGAGGACGGAGAGCTGGAGACCATGCTCTTTGGACACGGCGCGGTGTGGACCGTCAGGCCTCGGGCCACCGTGAGGAAAGGTTGATCTAATGATAAATTATTAATTATTAATGATTAATTAATAATAGAGTCATTCAGGTTCATGGAGGCCACTCTTGGCTCACCACTCCTGTAAGGGAAGCGCCGCCCTCTGGCAGTCGCGCCGGACCGTTGGGTCATTGGATCTTGTTTCCGGATGCAAAGTTAATACATGGAAATGGGGGTCAAGCCTTATCCATAGCATATTTTGAAAAGTCTTAAGTCTTTAGTCTTAAGTCTTAAGAAGGGCTACGCAGTGTGGGGTATCACGGTGGGGAC
>JAIDTS010000528.1 GCA_029060585.1 Muribaculaceae bacterium | reverse complement strand
TTATATCACAAGTAATTCACAACATCCTATAAAAAAAATCTTATTTTAGAGAATGCCGAACGTCAGTCGAGCTTGAGGACGGCGAGGAAGGCTTTCTGTGGCACCTCTACCCTGCCTATCTGTTTCATCCTTTTCTTACCTTCCTTCTGCTTCTCGAGAAGCTTGCGCTTTCGCGAGATGTCGCCGCCGTAGCACTTGGCGGTCACGTCCTTACGGACGGCCTTCACAGTCTCGCGGGCTATGACCTTCGTGCCGATGGCTGCCTGAATGGCGATATCGAACTGCTGACGCGGGATGAGCTCCTTGAGTTTCTCGCACATTCTACGACCAAACCTTACAGAATTGTCGGCATGAGTGAGGGTTGACAGGGCGTCGACGCTCTCGCCATTGAGGAGGATGTCAAGTTTGACGAGGTTTGAGGGACGGAAGTCGTGGATATGATAATCGAATGAGGCATATCCCTTCGATATTGACTTCAGTTTGTCGTAGAAATCTATCACAATCTCGCCGAGGGGCATATCGAAGGTGATTTCCATACGGTTGCCGGAGATATATTCCTGCTTGATGAGTTCACCGCGTTTTCCGAGGCAAAGCGTCATGATCGGACCGATAAACTCTGCAGCGGTTATGACTGTAGCGCGAATGTATGGTTCCTCGATATGGTCGATCAGCGTAGGATCCGGCAGCCCGGAGGGGTTATGCACCTCATGCTTGTTGCCCTTCTTGTCGTAGACGAAATATGAAACGTTAGGGACAGTAGTGATAACGTCCATGTTGAACTCCCGGCCGAGTCGTTCCTGGATTATCTCCATATGGAGCAGACCGAGGAAACCGCAACGGAAACCGAATCCAAGAGCCGCCGACGACTCCGGCTGGAATGTCAGCGAGGCATCGTTGAGCTGAAGTTTCTCCAGAGAAGCGCGAAGATTCTCGAAATCCTCGGGGTCTATGGGATAGACACCGGCGAACACCATAGGCTTAACCTCCTCGAAACCCTCGATAGCCTTATCGCATGGGCGCGCCACGTGTGTGATCGTATCGCCTACTTTTACCTCCCGGGAGGTCTTGATGCCGGAGATTATATATCCTACGTTGCCGGCAGAGAGTTCCTTTCGGGGAGAAAGGTCGAGCTTCAGCACTCCTATCTCATCGGCGTGATACTCCTTGCCTGTAGATACAAACTTCACGAAATCACCGTCGTGGATCGTGCCGTTGACGATCTTGAAGTAAGCGATAATGCCTCGGAAGGGATTGAATACGGAGTCGAAGATTAGAGCCTGAAGGGGAGCCTCAGGATCACCCTTAGGAGCGGGAATCCGATCAACTATAGCCTTGAGGATCTCGTCGACGCCCATACCGGTCTTTCCGGAGGCCCGAATGATCTCGGATCGGTCGCAACCGAGCAGATCCACAATCTGATCCTCCACCTCGTCAGGATTGGCGCTCTCGAGGTCGCACTTGTTGATCACGGGTATGATCTCAAGGTCGTTGTCGATAGCCATATAAAGGTTTGAGATGGTCTGCGCCTGAATGCCCTGGCTACCATCAACGATCAGGAGCGCCCCCTCGCAGGCGGCGATTGAGCGGGAGACCTCATAAGAGAAGTCGACGTGTCCCGGAGTGTCGATAAGGTTGAGGGTATAATGTTCGCCGTCAAGCGTATAGTCCATCTGTATCGCGTGGCTCTTGATCGTTATGCCACGCTCGCGCTCAAGGTCCATGTCATCGAGCACCTGAGCCTCCATGTCCTTGGCGGCAACAGTACCGGTGCGTTCGAGCAGGCGGTCGGCAAGAGTCGACTTGCCATGATCAATATGGGCTATGATGCAGAAATTGCGGATATTTTTCATTGTGGATAATGCAAATGAATTAGCCGGATTTTCCAACAGAAAGAAAATCCGGCTTCAAAATTACTAAATTTTTCCGAGATATGGAAAGAAACGTGGATATTTTTGCAATTCTATCAGGGATTGACTCTTTTTGTCCAATCGAGATTCATGTAGTATTCCTCGGCCTTGGCTGAAGCCGAACCCGGGAAATGGCATGAAAGACCCGAATATTTAGCGGGATCGAAAGCATCGTATGTGCCGTTGAAGTTCCTTGTCGAGCATCCCGCATAGAGTGTCATATCGCGAAGAGCGGCGTCAAGCTCTGTCTCGAGATCACCGGCCGCCGGATCAGAGAAATTTAGATACCTCTTCGTGAACTGTCCGAAATCATAAAGACCTGTCTTGAGGCGACTATAGTTCTGAAGGCCGGAGGCAGATGCCGGGCGAACTCCTCTCTCATAGATGTCCGCAGCAGCCTGGGCAAGGCGCTCAAGACCCTCAGTGGCCATAACGGTCACTGTCACGGCAAGCTTCTGATTGTCATAATATTCGAAGAAAGCCTTAGCAGCGCCGGCAAGATCAGGTCGGGGCGACACGAGCAAAGGAAGGGTGGTCTCATAATTCATGCCCATGCTCCAGTCTTCGGTAGGATAACCGGCTATGTAGTCACACTTATCGCGCAACTGATAGGCAACCTCAACTCCCATCATATAGCAGAGGTCAAACCAGATGTAATCAAACATGCGGTCTGGGATTGCGGATGCGAGTTCGTGAAGGTCGCAGTAATCCGTCACTCCCTGATACTTATCCATTCCGTAGCTCTTCTGCATTCCCTGCGCCTCAGGAGTCTGATGATCCGCAAAATTAGGAATCCAGCCGGTGCCATGCGACCATAATATAAGCCCATAAGCTTCAGAAGGCGCCAACTGTCGAAGATCGGCAAACACCTCCCGCATCCTTTCAGGGTCGGTAGAAAACGTATTACGGTCATAGCTCTTCAATGGCACAAAACTCCATTGACCTGCCGCATTGCCAGAAAGTTCGGCAAGTGTCGCCTCGGAAGCAGTCTGAGACGCCACACTGTAAAGCAGGACACGGACATCGCTTCCAAGGCCATCTATGCCGGGAGCGGCCTGAAGCATCTCATTGCAGTCATCTACGAGACAGGAGGATAGATTGTTTGACGCCACTGCATATATAAGCACGGTGCGCTTAGTAGCGGACGGCTTCGGCTCATCCTTCTTTTCTCCGCAGGAGGGGAAAAGAAACAGGATGGATATTGCAAAAAGAAAAGATAACAGTCTGTTCATAATATATAGGAACGGAGAAGCAAATAGAATATTGCATACCTTCGTTAAACCTCAAGGGGTATAAATGTGTTAAAAAGGATAAAAAAAACAATACAATCCTAAAGACACGACATGAAGAAATCCATCATATGGCTCCTGACCGTAGTCATGGGCATCACATTCTGCACATTGCTATATTTCCAGATAACATATCTTGAAAACATAGTGAAGATGCGGGAGTCGCAGTTTTCCGAAGGTGCCATGAGATCCATCTACGGCACGGTCGGACTGCTTGAACGCAGGGAGACCATGCATTTTCTGGAACAAGACATCCGAATGCTCAAAAGCAACTACAACGAAGAAGACCCCGGCACGGAGCTCCTGACATCGGAAGAACTCTTCCCAATCCCTGAATTGAAAAAAGATCCCGTCATCTCTTTCCGTCATCCAACCGAGAAGCTTGAGAAACGCTATCATGAACTTCAGGAAGCCATTTGGGAACAATACGTCTATCAGCGCGGCCTACTTGACGAGGTTGTACTCTCTATTCTTTACGATGCGTCGAGGCGTCCTGTGCTTGAGCGTGCCGACGCCGACACAATACGTAAGGTGCTGACCGTCGAACTCGCCAACAACGGTCTGGATGTACCCTTCTGTTTCGCAGTCACAGACAACAACACCATTGTCTACTCCACGGAGGAATATGACCCCGACCTTTCAGAGAAACAGATCTATTCAGCACGTCTCTTTCCAAACTCCAATAGCCGCTATGAACTCAAGGTTGAGTTTCCTACGAAGGCCAACTACATCTATTCGTCGGTTCGCTTCGTGATTCCTACCTTGGCTCTCACTATCCTGCTCCTCGCCATCTTCATCTTCACCATGGTCCTCGCCTTCCGGCAGAAGAAGATAGGAGAAATGAAGACCGACTTCATCAACAACATGACCCACGAGCTTAAGACTCCGATTTCCACCATCTCCCTCGCCGCCCAGATGCTCAACGACGACTCCGTGAGGAAATCGCCGGAGACCCTGCATCACATCTCCGAAGTGATAAATGCGGAATCGAAAAGGCTGAGGTTTCAGGTGGAGAAGGTGCTCCAGATGTCAGTGCTTGAAAACAGCCGGGCTCTCAACTTCCGCACTGTAGACGCCAACAAGATAATAGCGAGCGTAGTCTCCACATTCAAGCTGAAGGTGGAGCGCTTCGGAGGAAGCCTAAGTTTCATCAACGACGCCGACGAATCGATGATCCACGTAGACGAGATGCAGTTTACCAATGTCATATTCAACCTTCTGGATAACGCAGTGAAATACCGCAACGAAGATGTAGAGCCGGTGCTGAGCGTCAAGACAAGCGACGTAGACGGCAAGCGTCTGCGGATTCAGATCCGCGACAACGGCATAGGCATGAAAAAGGAAGACCTCAAGAAGATATTCGAGAAATTCTACCGCGTCCATACCGGCAACCGCCACGACGTCAAGGGATTCGGACTTGGCCTTGCATATGTCAACAGGATGGTCAACGTCTTTAAAGGGACTATCACCGTAGAATCGGAACTCGGGAAAGGGTCGGAATTCACTATCGAGCTCCCTTTGGCTGAAGAATGAGTCTTTAATCTTTAATCTTTAGTCTTTAATCTTTAGGATGGAGATTGGTTAAGATTAAAAAAAATTGACATCTTGTAAGGAAATTTGAAATTGTTAAAACCAAGACGCGCTTCGCGCGTTTATATAGTAAGTCCGGTTTGAATGTGCGACGGCAAGCGGTCCGGAACGGAAGAAGCATAGAAATAATTAACGGAAATATTGAACTAAACACACAAAATACACAGCCATGGAAGAAAAAATTAAAATACTGCTCTGTGAAGACGACGAAAACCTCGGCATGCTGCTCCGAGAATTCCTTCAGGCAAAAGGTTTCAACGCCGACTTGTTTCCAGATGGAGAGAAGGGATACAAGGCATTCCTGAAAGGAAAATACGATCTGTGCGTACTCGACGTGATGATGCCTAAGAAAGACGGATTCACGCTCGCGCAGGAGATACGAAACGTCAACAGTGAGGTTCCAATCATATTCCTCACGGCCAAAAACCTGAAAGACGACATTCTCGAGGGATTCAAGCTTGGAGCAGATGACTACATCACGAAACCTTTCTCGATGGAGGAACTCGTAGTCAGAATCGACGCCATACTCCGCCGCGTCAAAGGAAAGAAAGACAGGGAAGTCACGCTGTTCCGTATCGGCAAATTCACATTCGACACTCAGAAACAGGTGCTCGTCTCGGCAGACTCAACCCAGAAACTTACCACCAAGGAGTCTGAGCTTCTGGCGCTCCTCTGCTCGCACGTCAACGACATTCTCGAGCGCAACTACGCGCTTAAGACCATCTGGGTAGACGACAACTACTTCAACGCCCGCTCCATGGACGTCTACATCACAAAACTCAGGAAACTCCTCAAGGGAGACTCCTCTATTGAAATCATCAATATCCACGGCAAGGGCTACAAGCTCATCGCCCCCACCCCGAGCGAGGAATAATGAAAATTCTATACAGGGTATATCAATGGGTGATAGCCGCCCCCATATTCGTCATAGCCACCTTCATAACAGCCACGATCACTCTGATCGGATGCGCCATAGGGAAGCCCGAATTCTGGGGATACTGGCCCGCACACTACTGGAGTAGGTTCTGCTGCGCCATCGCTCTGGTGAGGGTCAAGGTGAAAGGACGTGAGAACATCGATAAGAACACGTCCTACGTCTTCACCGCCAACCATCAGGGTGCATTCGACATATGGTCGGTCTACGGATACCTCAACCACAAATTCATCTGGATGATGAAGAAAGAGCTTGAGAATATCTTCATGGTGGGATGGGCATGCAAGAAAGCTGGACACGTCTATGTAGACGACCAGAATATCGCCAATATCCGCCATACGATAGCCGAGGCCGAGCAGAAACTTAAAGGAGGACGCTCTATGGTGATATTTCCCGAGGGAAGCCGATCTTGGGACGGCAAGATGATTCCGTTCAAGAGGGGTGCATTTATGCTTGCGGCGGAATTCAGGCTACCGGTGGTTCCGATTACGATAGACGGCTCATTCAAGGCGCTGTCTCTTATACACATGCCCGAGCCCACGAGACGCTCA
>JAIDTS010000527.1:1957-6315 GCA_029060585.1 Muribaculaceae bacterium | reverse complement strand
ACAGTGCTCATAGCAGTCTCCGGCTCCTTCGACCTTCATCTGACAGATGGCGAGGATTCGATGATAGTGAGGATGAACCGTGCCAACAAGGGTGTGCTCATTCCTCCCGGAGTGTGGGACTCTATGCATGATTTCACTACCGGTACGGTGTGTCTGGCGCTCTGCGACCACCACTACGAGGAATCAGACTACATACGCGATCTTGACGAATATCATGAATTTCTTAAATCTCGCTGAAACCAACGCTCCGTTCTTGGCCGAGCTTGAAGAAGCCGCTTCAAAGGTAATTCGAAGCGGCTGCTATCTGCATGGACCGGAGACCTCGGCTTTTGAGCGGGAACTGGCAGGGAGTTGCGGCGCGGCGAATGCTATCGGCGTAAGCAACGGTCTCGATGCCCTGCGTCTCATCATCAGGGGGTATATCGAGATGGGCAGACTCCGGAAAGGGGATGCCGTGATGGTGGCCGCCAACACTTATATCGCTACAGTCATTCCTATTACGGAATTCGGACTGATGCCGGTATTTGTGGAGCCGGATCCAGAAACCATGAATTTCAGCTGGAGCGAGGCTGCCCGCTTCCTCCGTGAGAATGATGAAAGTGAAAGTCCACTCGCTGTCAGATGCGCGGTCATCACCCATCTTTACGGCACTCCGTGCTGGAACCTTGATGTAGCCGGGGAGATGCGCCGTAGAGGAATCATTATAGTAGAAGACAACGCACAGGCAATTGGAGCCATGACTTCGGAGCTCGGATTCAACGGAACAAGACATACCGGTAATCTCGCAGACGCGTCGGCTTTCAGTTTTTATCCTACCAAAAATGTCGGTGCCCTAGGGGATGCGGGCGCGGTCGTGACCGACGATCGTCTTCTCGCAAAGACGGTAAGGGCATTGGCAAACTACGGTACCGACCGTCGATACCACAATCTCTATGCCGGCTACAACTGCCGCATAGATGAGCTTCAGGCCGCAATGCTGCGCATAAAGCTCCGCCATGTTGGCGAGGAGACCGCGCGACGCAGGGAAGTCGCTTCTGTATATAATTCGGAGATCCGGAACGCGATCGTCACTCTTCCCCGGATTTTTCCGGATATGGGGCAGGTCTGGCATCAGTATGTCATTCTCGTCGCTCCGGAAGTCAGAGACAGGATGCGCGAATATCTCTGCGGCAGGGGAGTGCCTACCGATGTGCATTATCCGGCTCCTCCTTATATGCAGCCCTGCTATTCTGAGTATTACCGTCCTAAGGATGAGACACTTTCAATACGGCTGTCGAATGGCTGTATAAGTCTTCCAATTGCCAATGTCACTCCCGGACAAGCCCGGGAAGTGGCATGCATCATAAATGAATTCAACATATGAGAGACAGTAAGAATATAAGTAAAAAGAAATCCAATGCAGGAAAAGGTACGAATCTGCGCATGAGGAAAATGGTCGCCGTCTTCGCGGTGTTGTGCGGTGTGGTAGCCGGACTATGCGTCTGGATGTTTCTTTTTGCCGGAGAGGCTCCTTCAAGCGCCATAGTCAAGATTCCCTCCAACGCTTCCAAGGAACAGCTGCGCGACTCCATTGGGAAATACCTTGGCGAACCCTATGCGAAAAAGGTCAGTCGCCTTGTCGGCCTCCGGGGCACAGATCTCGGCAAGCGTCATGGCGCGTACCTGATCGAGGCCGGAATGAGTCCGCTGACCGCCATGCGCCGCTTGACGAGCGGTCCGCAGGAGCCCCTGACCATCACCATCAACGGATTCCGACTACTTCCGGTGCTTGAGGAGAAGGTGGCTGCCCGGTTTGACTTCACTCCCGATTCGATCGCAGCCGTCCTCTCCGACCCCGATGCAGTCAGGGAATACGGTCTGACTCCGGAGCAGGCGATGTCCCTCTTTATAAACGACTCATATGAATTTTTCTGGGATGCGTCTCCTGCAGAGGTGGTCAGGAAAGTCGGGGAGCATTATCTCGACGTATGGACTCCGGAACGCAAGGCAAAGGCCGAGGCATTAGGTCTGTCTCCAGCCGACGTGATGATAATTGCCTCGATAGTAGACGAGGAATCGAACAAACTTGACGAGAAGGGCACCATCGGCCGCCTCTACATCAACCGCCTCAAGCGGGGGATGCGGCTTGAAGCCGATCCAACGGTGCGCTATGCAGGAGGCGACTTCACCGTCAAGAGAGTCCGGAATCCACATGACATCGACAGTCCATATAATACATATCTCCATTTAGGTCTCCCGCCGGGACCGATTCGTACAACATCGGTTGAGACCATCGACGCTATCCTGAACAGCGCTCCCCACGATTATATCTTCATGTGCGCGAAAGAGGACTTCTCAGGCTACCATAATTTCGCAGCCACCTACCCCGAGCATCAGGCCAATGCAAGGCGCTGGAAGCGTGAGCTCGACAGGCGGGGTATATATTGATAGATAAAGACGATTCCTTTTCAGACTATTATAACCGAATATACAATTACAGTCCGAGCCATGCGCTACGCACGACTTATTATTACGCTTTTTGTATCTATCTTCTCTTCGGCAGGCGCTTTCGCTCAAGAGACGCTGGCAGCAGATTCCGTTCCGGCCGGTCCGTCTCCAACGGATATCGGCATAGCGGTCGAAGCTGAGGTGGAGGAGGTGGATTCCATCATTCCCCTCGCGCCGGAATTCACAAGCTGGGGCAATTCGCTTCCCCCGGCAGAAGTCCCTGTTCCGGAGGATACGAACCGGAATTGGTGGCATCTCCTGCGAAAGGGTCAGCTTAAGATGAACGACCCGACAGTGGAATGGCCCGGGTTCCTCGGTTTCTGCGTGAAAGTCTATAACTGGGGCGACCGTGTGTTCAGCTCCACAGATCCGGACTACGTGGTAGGTACCGGCAAGAAATGGCGGGCACGCATCATCAACGACAACTGGGCGGATTCTTACCATATGGTAATTCGCTCTAAATTTAATTCAGTGATGATGACTCCATTGCATGTGCTTTGGGGAGCCTCGCTGCAGTATATGGCAGTTAGCTATACCTATACCGTTGATCTTACCCATATGCTGACAGGGAGCCCCATCAACTATAAAAAACAGGAATTCGGATTTAACTGCGCGCGCTTCAGCGTTGACGGCTATTATTATTCCAACCATGGCACCTACATACGCTCGTTTAAGGGTTATAAAGGATATCTTCATGAGTCATTCTCCGGCATCAACATGCAGATATTCGGCATAGATTCCTATTATTTCATCAATGGCTACAAGTATTCTCAAGGTGCCGCCTATAACTTCTCGAAGATACAGAAGAGGAGTCAGGGTTGTCTTATGGCTGGATTTTCATACTGTAATCAGGACATAACGCTTGATTTCAGCAAGCTTCCTGACGATCTCCTGCCATATCTGAAGCTCAACGACCTTTATTACCGCTTTCATTACAACGACTATAACCTACTCGTAGGCTATGGATATAACTGTGTGATCAATCCCCATTGGCTCTACAACATCACAGTGATTCCAGGCATCGGATTCAACCACTGCTATGAGGATTCCTCCGACGGAAGCTCAAAGCTTTTTTCTGTCAGCGGACGTGCGATGACATCTTTCACGTTCAATAGCGGCAACTGGTTTGCCGGCCTACAGGGCAAGATTCGTGGAAACTGGTATCAGTCCGGTCCTCTTCATCTTTTCAATGCCGTGGAGAGCATAGTCTTGTCCGGTGGCATTCGGTTCTGAGGTATTTCTGGAAGACATAATAATCCCGCGATTCCTATAGTGAAATGAGGAATCGCGGGATTATTTATTTAGTATCAGTCTTATTCGTGGCGAGGTCCACGAGGTCCGCGGTCGTTGCCTCCTTCGCGGCGGGGTCCGCGAGGTCCACGGTCGCCATCGCGGCGCGGACGGTCGCCGTCACGGCGGGGACGTTCTCCGCGTTCTCCCCTCGGACGTGCCTCACGCTCTACGTAGCCTTCCGGCTTATCGGTCAGTGCACGCATGGAGAGGCGATACTTGCCTGTCTTCTTGTCGATTTCGATGAGCTTCACCTTGACGATGTCGCCTTCCTTAAGTCCGGAAGCCTCCATGTTCTCGAGGCGATCCCATGAGATTTCGCTGATGTGGAGCAGACCGTCGCGTCCTGGCATGAACTCAACGAATGCGCCGAAGTCGAGAATGGAGCGCACCTTGCCTTCGTAGGTCTCTCCCTCTTCCGGCATGGCCACGATAGCCTTGATCTTGGCGAGGGCAGCGTCGATGCTTGCCTTGTCTTTCGATGCGATCTCTACCTTTCCGATACCGAGCTTTTCGTCTTCGTCGATGGAGATGGTAGCTCCGGTCTCTTCCTGAATGCCCTGGATCACCTTGCCCTGCGG
>JAIDTS010000527.1:0-1857 GCA_029060585.1 Muribaculaceae bacterium | reverse complement strand
CCGAGCTTTTCGTCTTCGTCGATGGAGATGGTAGCTCCGGTCTCTTCCT
Source organism: Muribaculaceae bacterium (assembly GCA_029060585.1). The sequence goes on along the minus strand of JAIDTS010000527.1, from coordinate 1,808 downwards.
GAATGCCCTGGATCACCTTGCCCTGCGGGCCGATTACGGCACCGATCATTTCCTTCGGAATCTCGATGGTGATCAAGCGCGGAACGTGCGGCTTGTAGTCTTCGCGTGCCTCGGGGATGGCTTCTGCGATCTTGCCGAGGATATGGAGGCGACCCTGACGTGCCTGGTCAAGCGCCTTTGCAAGAATCTCATAGCTGAGTCCGTCGCACTTGATGTCCATCTGTGTCGCGGTGATACCGTTCTCTGTTCCGGTCACCTTGAAGTCCATGTCGCCGAGATGGTCCTCGTCGCCGAGGATATCGGAGAGGACTGCGTATTTCGTCGCTCCCGGGTCGGAGATAAGACCCATAGCTACGCCGGCTACGGGACGCTTCATCTTGACGCCTGCATCAAGAAGAGCGAGTGTGCCGCCGCAGACGGTAGCCATCGATGACGAGCCGTTAGACTCGAGAATGTCGCTGACGATTCGGCAGGTGTAGGGGAACCCGTCCGGGAACATACGCTTGAGGGCGCGGTGGGCAAGATTGCCGTGTCCGATCTCGCGGCGTCCTACACCGCGCTGGGGGCGGGCTTCGCCCGTGGAGAAGGGCGGGAAGTTATAGTGGAGGAGGAAACGCTCCTTGCTCTGGTTGAGCACGTCGTCTACTATCTTCTCGTCGAGCGTAGTGCCGAGGGTGGCGGTGACGAGGGCCTGGGTCTCGCCACGGGTGAAGATGGCTGATCCGTGAGGGCCGGGGATGTAGTCTGTCTCGATCCAGATGGGTCGGATCTCGGTGGTCTTGCGGCCGTCGAGGCGGATTCCCTCGTCGAGAACGCAACGGCGCATGGCCTCTTTCTCTACGTCGTGGTAGTAGCGCTTCACCATAGCTATGCGCTGCTCTTCGGTGTATTTCTCGAGCTGCTCTTCGGTCATTTCGGGGAGAGACTCGATATATTCGTCGCGTATGGCCTTGAAGGACTCGTTGCGCCACTGCTTGTCGGCGCTGCCGGTCTTGGCGATGGCGTAAGCCTTGTCGTAGCACTTCTCGTGCACATCGGCGCGGAGTGCGTCGTCGTTCACCTCATGGCAGTATTCACGCTTTGTCTCCTTGCCTGCCTCCTTCATCATCTCCATCTGGGCGAGGCAGTGCTTCTTGATTTCCTCGTGGGCTACCTTGAGGGCCTCGAGCAGGTCAGCTTCGCTGACTTCATCCATCTCGCCTTCCACCATCATGATGTTGTCGTAGGTGGCGCCTACCATCAGCTCGATGTCGGCTTCCTCGATCTGGGAGAATGTGGGATTGATGACCCATTCTCCTTTGACGCGGGCTACGCGGACTTCAGATATCGGGCCGTTGAAGGGAATGTCGCTGCATGCGAGAGCTGCCGATGCGGCAATGCCTGCGAGTGCGTCGGGAGCATCGTTCTCGTCAGCGGAGAAGAGGGTGACGTTTACGAAAGTTTCTGCATGGTAGTTGTCGGGGAAGAGAGGGCGGAGCACGCGGTCTACGAGGCGCGACGTAAGGATCTCATAGTCGCTGGCGCGTCCTTCGCGTTTCAGAAAACCGCCGGGATAGCGTCCGATAGAGGCGTATTTTTCCTTGTACTCAACTGTGAGGGGCATGAAGTCGACACCCTCGTTTGCCTCCTGTGCGGAGCAGACGGTAGCGAGAAGCATGGTGTTGCCCATGCGCACTTCCACCGCACCATCTGCCTGTTTGGCGAGTTTGCCGGTCTCTATCGTAATAGTGCGGCCGTCGCCCAGCTCAATGGTTTTCTTGATTGGCTGTGGTTTCATTCTTGCTTAAGTTCTTTCTTGTTTTTCGTTT
>JAIDTS010000526.1 GCA_029060585.1 Muribaculaceae bacterium | reverse complement strand
CTTCTGATAGGCGCTCGGCTCCTTCATTTAAGCTGTCGCAGTTAGCGACGAGCGTAGCGATGCCGCCCCAGCGTTCCCACCACCTCAGCGGCCTTTGCGTGATATTACCGATTGAATGTCCTTTTTAAATGAAAGAGCCGTGTGATAGAAGCCATTTTTCCCTCTTCCGATAGCCCATATCTCAAAAAAAATTCGTAAATTTGCGGATTATTAGCATAATCACTCATGATTACGAAAAAATACAATCTAATCAACAACATAGGCGGCTGGTTCGTCTTCCTGATAGCCCTCGCCACCTATTGGCTCACCCTCGAGCCTACCGCTTCCTACTGGGACTGCGGTGAGTTCATAATCCAGGCAGACAAACTCGAGGTTGGACACCCGCCGGGCAACCCCATATTCATGCTCGTGGGCCGATTCTTCGTCAATTTCGCTCCCGACCCGACATATATCCCCCTTATGGTCAACGCCATGAGCGGACTCCTCTCGGCCCTGACCATTCTTCTGCTGTTCTGGACCATCTCCCACCTCGTACGCCGCCTTATCGTCTCCGATAGCTTCGAAGGTGAGCTTCCGCTCTATAAGTATGTGGTGATCATGGGATCCGCACTCGTCGGCTCGCTCGCCTACACCTGGAGCGACACCTTCTGGTTCTCAGCCGTCGAAGGCGAGGTCTATGCGTTCTCCTCGTTCTGCACCGCACTCGTGTTCTGGCTCATCCTGAAGTGGGAGAACCGCGCGGATCAGCCGCACGCCGACCGATACCTCGTGCTCATAGCATACGTGATCGGCGTCAGTGTCGCTGTCCACCTCCTCAACCTCCTCTGTATCCCGGCCATCGTGCTTGTCTACTCCTACCGCAAATGGAACGACATGAACCTCAAGAAGTCGATTCTCGCGCTTCTCGTCTCGTTCGTGATCATTTTCTTCGTGCTCTACGGCCTCGTGCCCGGCTTCATCAAGGTGGCCCAGCAGTTCGAGCTCTTCTTCGTCAACACCTGCGGAATGAGCTTCAATTCAGGTGCCCTCATCTATGCCTTCACGATGCTTGCCGTCTTCGTATGGGCTCTATATGAGCTCATTCGCCAAAAGAGCGCCAACATGATCCGCGTGTCATTTCTGGCAGCCGTGGCCATCTCCGGCGTCCTCTGGATCGGAAATGGCGTAGCCCTCGGAATCATCCTGTTTATCGCGCTCGCGGCCATCCTCTGGACTTATTTTCTCCATGCGGTCCCGGTCCGAGTGCTCCGTCTCGCCACATGGAGCATGGCGATGATCTTCGTCGGCTACAGCAGCTATGCCCTCATCCTCATCCGCTCTACTGCCGACACGCCGATGAATCAGAACTCTCCCGACAACGTATTTGACCTGGCAACCTACCTCAACCGCGAGCAATACGGCGAGAATCCGCTCATCTACGGCGAGACACTATATTCCGCTGTCCAGAAGCAACAGGTAGGGATGTACACCGATACGCTCGGCCATACCCAGGACGGCTACCCCATCACGCTGACCACTCCGCAGTATAACAACGTGATCAATCCAGGCAAGCCCCTCTACGTGAAGGGAGTCAAGGGGGCGCAGACGAAGTCGGAATACGGTTTCCTGTCCGATTCCGAGATCGCCGCCAACACGCGTCTCGCCGAGCGCGGCAAGGACTACTATGTGAAGAAAGACTATAAGTCGGAGCCAGTCTACAATCCCGAGCTCAACATGCTCTTCCCGCGCATCTACAGCCGCCAGCATGAGTCGATGTACAAACAATGGGTTCGCCTTGACACCACTTCCTCAAACCTTGTGGAGATACACGCCATAGACCAGGACGGCCACAAGGTGCCGGAGCTCGACACAAGCCGTGAGCCGCAGTATAATGAAATGACAGGTCGCGTGATGTATGCCCCGAAATACGTCTTCAAGCCCTCCTTCTCCCAGAACCTCGCCTACTTCTTCAACTATCAGCTCAACCACATGTATATGCGCTATTTCATGTGGAACTTCGCAGGCCGCCAGAACGATGTCAACAACCAGAGCGGCGAACTTGACGCCGGCAACTGGATATCCGGTATTCCCTTCATCGACAACGCCCGCCTCGGCGACCAGAGCCTCCTCCCCGATGACCTCGGCAAGGACAATCCGGGCCACAACGTGTTCTATATGCTTCCGCTCCTTCTCGGTCTGCTCGGTCTATGCTGGCAGTCGTTTGAGGGCCGACGCGGAATCGAGCAGTTCTGGGTAGTTTTCTTCCTCTTCTTCATGACCGGAATCGCCATCGTGCTATACCTCAACCAGGTGCCAAACCAGCCGCGCGAGCGTGACTACGCCTTCGCCGGAAGTTTCTACGCCTTCGCCATCTGGATCGGAATGGGCGTCGCGGCCCTCTGGAAGATACTCTGTTTCTTCACCGAAAAGAAGCAGAAGCCCGCCCAGATCCCCGAATCCCCCGAAACCGTACAACGTCAAACGTCAAACGTACAACGTACAACCGCCTGGATAGCCGCCGTCCTCAGCCTGATAGTGCCCCTCCAGATGGTATCCCAGACCTGGGACGACCACGACCGCTCAGGCCGATACGCGATGCGCGACTTCGCCATCAACTATCTCAACAGCCTCGAGCCTAACGCGATAGTCTTCTGCAACGGCGACAACGACACATTCCCGCTATGGTATGTGCAGGAAGTGGAGGGTGTGCGCCCCGACGTGAAGATAATCAACCTCTCCTATCTCAACTCCGACTGGTATGCCAACCAGCAGCGCATGCAGAGCTACGACGCGGCGCCTGTAGACTTCACCGCCGAACCGAAGGATTACGCCTACAGCAAACTCGACGTGACGCTTCCGGGCCGCGGAGGCGGAGCCGCCGATCTGCTGACGTCGCTCAAGGCCCTCTACGCCGGACAGTACGATTCCCGCTACGGCTACCCAATGCTCAGTGCCTCGACGCTGACGATTCCCGTCGACAAGAAGAAGGTGCTCGAGCGCGGTCTCGTGGCTCCCGAGGATTCGACACTGATCGAAGACCACATCGTGATCGACCTCTCGCAGGCCTCCGCTGTAGCCTCGAAAGGCTATGTGGGTCTCGGAGAGATCCTGATGCTCGACATAATCGCCACTAATGCCGCCAACGGCTGGCCTCGCCCGATCTACTGGGCATCCACCGTCGGCCCCGACTATCACCTCGGTCTGACACCGTATGTCCGCAGCACAGGCATGGTCCACCAGCTCACCCCGACCATCCAGCCGGATATGGCTCCCCGCACCGACCGCGCCTACAACGTGGTGAAGAACTATCTCTGGGGTGGCGCCGACAAGACCTCCGACAAGAATAAGGTCTACTACGACGAGACGGCCAGAAGAATGCTCGTGTCGACACGTACGTCGATGGTAGACGTAGCGAGCCAGCTACTTGCGGAAGGCGACATGGCGCGTGCCGCCGGAGACTCCGTGAAGGCAAAGATGAAATACGCTCAGTCTGCCGAGATCGTAGACCTCATGGATAAGAAGCTCGGAGAGAGCGCGGCCCCCTACTCCATGTCGACAGCCCTTACGCTCGCTCAGCTCAACTGTGAGCTCGCAGGTGCCGACGTGCTCGGCGACAAGGCTCGTCTTGAGAAGGGTCGCCGTCAGCTCCTCGCCCTGATAGACAGGTATGGCCAAAACGTACAGTACAACCGCGCTATGCGCTACAGCTTCGGCAATCCGCCGATGACCTACGAGAACCAGCTCATACCCTATCAGTATTACCGCTTCATCGAGCTTTACCGCAAGTATAGCGGCGGCCAGACTCCGATATCTCAGGTCGCTAACGCCGCGCAGGCCGAGACAGCTCCCGGCGCTGCCGACAAGGAGATTACCGCCATCCTTCAGAAGTATGGACTCAACGAGGAGGAGCTCAGACGCGACTATGAGAATTATCTCAGGATGCGCAGCGGCCAGCCTGCCGCAGAAGAATCAGGAATCACCTGGGAGGAGTTTGAGCGGGAGATAGCGAAATACTGCGAGGTGGCTAACGAGCTTGCCTCCCTCTCCCCCGAGGAGTATGCCGCGCGCTCCGATGATGAGAAGAAGATCGACTCCGTGCTCTATTCCGTTATCGAGGTCTTCCTCGAGGAAGGCGGCAGCGAGGACAACCTGCAGA
>JAIDTS010000525.1 GCA_029060585.1 Muribaculaceae bacterium | reverse complement strand
ATAAGGATAGGTTTTCTTCCGTATCTGTCGCTTGTAGAGCCCCAGAGCACGGATCCTATACCCATACCGATCATAGCCATCGATATACCCATCTGGGTCATCGATGGAGTGGTATGGAACTCCCGCATCATCGATGGAATCGTAGGGAGATACATATCGTTGACGAGCGACGAAAAAGCGCCGATCAGAGCGATGAAAGCCACGAAGAGCGCGTAGTTTTTCGGAGCCGGCGAAAGCGTCGGGGATGTCTGTTTGGGTGTGGAATCAGTAGCCATATGGATAATCCTTTTCTTGGTAAATTTTGTAGCGTTTTTCTTGGTAAGATTTATGAAATGTTAACAACTCACGATGTTTTATAGTTCATGTACGAAGAATGTCCTCTCTGAAACTCAGAGTGTGAGACAAAAAAATACCAACTCATATACTTCAACTATCAAATATTACGTTTAAAAGTATACAGTGTATACCTTTGAACGTAAAAAAAATAGCACGAATGGATAAACTTAATGCCCAATATAGCACATGGCAATCGCTCCAACCATTGAGCGAAAGAAAAAAATACTTATTAAGTCAGCGCTTCTCGGTTGACTATAACTTCAATAGCAACCATATTGAAGGTAACACCCTTACTTACGGGCAGACAGAGTTATTGCTTCTTTTCGGAAAGGTTGTCGGCGAAGGGGATCTGAAGGATTTCGTAGACATGAAAGCCAGTCAGATCGGTGTGAAAATGATGACTGAAGAAGCTAATCTTAAAGAGCATCCTCTTACTCAAAACTTCATCAGACAACTTCATAAAACTTTGCTTCGAGAGGATTATACCGTGTATCGCCAACTACCGGGAGGTATCATGACAAGCTTCACTGTTCATGCCGGACAATACAAGACACGCCCCAATAGTGTAATAACGCGTTATGGAGACCGCTTTGAATACGCGACACCAGAAGAAACTCCCGCCCTTATGACGATGCTGGTTGATTGGTATAATGAAGTGGAAAAATCGGGGAAATATACACCCGTAGAATTAGCGGCATTGTTTCATTACAGATATATACGTATTCATCCGTTTGAGGATGGTAATGGCAGAATTGCTCGACTAATGGTTAACTATATCCTTGCGCGGCATGGTTGGCCGATGATCGTAGTGCGCAGTCGGAATAAACAGGAGTATATTGAAGCGTTACACCAGAGTGATGTAGAAATTGGCCCGATACCATCCGTCGGAGCTAATGCTGAGATAAAACAGATTCGTAATTTCCTAAAATATTTCAAAGGACTTGTAGCTGAGGAATTGAAATATAATATCGATTTCGTTTCCGAGTCTTCGCCCAACGTATGGTGGTATGACGGACAGAAAATTGTGTTTAGGAGTGAATCCACCTCTAAATTATTGAAAGCAATGCGCGAAAATCCAGACATCACCATAAATGGGCTCGCAACCGCTGCAGATATTTCAGTTGCGGCTGTGAATAAGCAACTACGTCAACTTATAAATAAAGGTTACATCCAGCGCGAAGAGACCAAAGGAAGCTGGAGAATATTCGCCTCATCGTCAATTTAATACCATCTGCGTTTGAAAAGTATTCTAATTATATAACCAAATGAAATTTACAATGTCTGAAAAAGAACTGAATTCATATAGGTTCCTTTCAGGAGAAGATCCTACTGATGAAATGCTTGAATGCATAATGCGGGATGCCCTTGAAAGCGCAATGAACCGTAGACGAGAGGCGGAAGCGAGAATAAAAGCCGAAGTTGAGCGTCAACGTAAGTTGCATAGGGAGAAGTGGGCAGCACGACTGAATTCATGCAGTAATGGTTGAATCCAATCGAAAACCTGAACTGATTATGCCCATGTCGGAAGAACTAAAAAAGAGGCGCACCGGTCCATGAGACCTGATGCGCCTCTTAATAAAAATATATTAGGGGATGCATTATTGAGAATGCATGGTTAACTTAGACATGTGCGGGGAAAGCTGGAGCTTGCTACCTCTAATGAGGTCGCGCTCGGAGATCTCTCCCCTCCTATTGCCCCGCCACCTATGGCGGGGAGAGCATAGGGCGCCGGATGCGGTCATGCCGAGGCCGTCAGGGTCGATGCTCTTTTTGTCAATTCATAATGCACAATGCACAATGCATAATCGCCGGGACAGTGGACCGTCAGGCCTCAGGCCTGTCGAGGGCGATTTGCGATGCGCATGATGCTTTTCCGGGATACGGGGTACGGGCATGGCGACAGTGGACCGTCAGGCCTCGGGCCTGTCGGCATGGACGTACCGGATGCGTCCTTTGTATGCATTGACTTTCCGGCCTTGTGTCTCGGATGACAGGAAGCCGCAAGCGGCTTTCACCGGAGACAAACCACTCTGCTCATGGAACGTGAGGCTGATCTCCATATAGGAGATAAAGCTCTCTCCACGGGAGAGAAGGGCCGGTTTTGTAACAGACTTGTCATTGTGCTCTTTCCGGGTCTCGGGGAGGGGAGTCTTCAGTCTTTAGTCTTCAGTCTTAAGAATGCGGCTTCGCCGCTTTGGACTTCGGACTGCGTCCTCAGCACAGTGTTGAGGACGGGGAGCTGGAGACCATGCTCTTTGGACACGGCGCGGTGTGGACCGTCAGGCCTCGGGCCACCGTGAGGAAACTCAATTCAATGCATAATGCACAATGCATAATTCATAATTACTCGTCGGGCATTGAATCCTGCTCGGGCCCCTCCTCTGAGGTTGCCATGCCACCCTCCTCTGAGGCGTGGTTGAACGGGAATGCATTGGATCTTGTTTCCGGATGCAAAGTTAGTACCTTTTTTAGGGGGTCGCCCCTTATCCATAGCATATTTCGAAAAGTCTTCAGTCTTTAGTCTTCAGTCTTAAGATTGGCTGCAATATGGGGTAGCATCACGGTGGGGACGCAGGGGTGGTGGGAACGGTGGGAATCACGCTGAGAGGCGGAGTGGCAGAGAGCGCGATCGGGTGTTCTTTGACCAGAGTTCCAGGGTACGAGGGCTCTGTTGTCGGAAGCCATTCAGGCGCATGCAGGGAGTACCAT
>JAIDTS010000524.1 GCA_029060585.1 Muribaculaceae bacterium | reverse complement strand
GTATACCCAGAATGCCGCCTAAAAGCGAGCTAAGGAATATCTGATAGAACTGCACGGTGATATCCGGATATTTCGCCTGCAGTATGAACAGAGCGGGGAGTGTGAAGATCGCGCCGGCTACAATCACGCCGGAGCATGCTCCGATCGATTGTATGATTACATTCTGGCCCAATGCGTTCTTTTTGCCTAAGGCGTTGGATAGTCCTACCGCGATGATGGCGATTGGAATGGCGGCCTCAAACACTTGTCCAACTTTAAGACCGAGATATGCTGCAGCGGCTGAGAAAATCACGGCCATGATGAGTCCCATTCCCACTGAATATGGGGTGGCTTCCTGCTGGTCGTGGGCCGGATGCATCACCGGTGTAAACTGTTCGTCGGCCGCAAGTTCTCTGAATGCGTTCTCCGGAAGTCCGGTTCCTGTAGTTAGGTTTTCGTCTGTCTCTTTCATGTTCTAATCTTCAATTAAGTTTAGAGCTGTCTCTTGACGCTTTCTTCATGAATGGCGCTCATGATCCTTCCGGTGAATTCCTTCGGAAGGCCGAGTTTCTCCCCCAGTTCGGTCCTCTCCTTCATGATTCTGTCATGGCGCCCGAGTTGTACCACCATCATGTTGTGGGCCTTTTTATATTCTCCGATTTTAGTCGATACCGCCATTCTCTTGGCCAGAAGGTCGAGGAGTTCGCCGTCTATCTGATCTATCTCGCTTCTCAATGCCTCAAGTTCCGGCGTGCCTTGTGGCTTTTCCCTCACTTTCAGTTCTTTGACGAGCGCCGTCAATTCTGAAGGAAGTAGCTGCTGCTTGGCATCGCTCAGAGCGCATTTGGGATTGCAGTGGCTTTCTATCATGAGGCCGTCAAATCCCATGTCGAGAGCCTGTCGGCTCAAGGGAGCCACAAGATCGTGCGCTCCGCTTATATGACTCGGATCGCAGAAAACCGGAATATCAGGAAATCTTCTTGCGAATTCAAATGGCAGGCCCCACATAGGCTGATTACGGTAGAGATGCTGTCCGTAGCTGCTGAATCCTCTGTGGATCACGCCTATGCGGCGGATTCCCGCGTTGTAGATTCTTTTCACTGCTCCTATCCAGAGGTCAAGGTCCGGATTGACTGGATTCTTTATCAGCACTGGAATGTCAGTGCCCATCTCCTTAAGTGTGTCGGCTATTTCCTGCATGGCGAAGGGACTCGCAGATGTGCGGGCTCCGATCCAGATGATGTCTACGCCTGCAGAGATGGCGCTGATCACATGGTTTTTGCTGGCTACCTCAGTGCCTACTTTCATTCCTGTCTCTTCTTTCACTTTCATGAGCCAGGGAAGGCCGGCGAGTCCTACTCCCTCGAAGCACCCCGGCATCGTGCGGGGCTTCCATATTCCTGCCCGGAAGATTTTTATTCCTCCGGCTGCCAGTTCCCTGGCTGTCTCGAGCACCTGCTGCTCGCTTTCCGCCGAGCAGGGACCGCCGATGATGATCGGCTGCTTCATTAACCTTTCCTCGTCAAAGAGGGGCTTGATATCCTTCATAATATGTCGTTGGTTCGTTAATCTATGTTGTTGATGATGTTGAATTTGCTTTTCGGATGAAGTTTTGTAGCCTTCACCTATCCTTTATATTGCCTGTACGTTCCCAATATCTTGAAATCACTCGTCAGAGGCGTCACCGCAGTCAAGGCCTGACCACACCTGTCGAGATCCTCGAATGTAAGGTCTGCGTAAAATCTGTATTCCCATTCGTGTCCCACTACAGGCATCGACTGAAGCATGGTGAGGTTGATGTCGTAGAAGGTCAGTATTGTAAGCACTTTCGAAAGTGCTCCTTTCTCGTGCGGTACGGTGAAGGCTATGGAAATCTTATCGGCATCGGGCGCAGTAGGATAGTCCTGCGGACCGATGATAAGAAACCTCGTGAAATTGCGGTTGTCGTCTTCGATTCCTTCTGCGAGCACTTCAAGTCCGTAGATTCTTGCTGCGTAGGCGGGGGAAATTGCGGCAGTATTGGCCATTTTTTTTTCAGCTACCATTTTTGCGCAACCAGCCGTGTCGAAATCCTCTGTCTTTTTCATCCGGGGATAATGCGACAGATACTGTCTGCATTGCAGAAGGGCCATATAGTGGGATCTCACCTCCCTGATGTCGCCGATCTCTGTGCCCGGAAGCGCGCAGAGAGCATGGGATACTCTAATCCTGCACTCTCCGATCACTTTCCTTCCGCTCTTCCTTATATATTCGAAATTCTGTAGTAGTGCTCCGGCTATAGTGTTCTCTATGGCTACAGCCGAATACATCTCAGGATCCGAATCGATAGCCGCGAACATATCCTCAAAAGAGCCGAAACTTACTGTCTCAATATCCTCTTTCGAAAACCATTCGTGGGCAGCGAGGTCGTGGAAACAGCCGGGAATGCCCTGTATACCTACTTTTTTCGTATTTTGCATATATTCGTTTTAAGTTGCAAAATTAGCAAAAAAATCTGGAATTATCCTGACTTTTTTTATATTTATTGAAAAATATCTCACTTTTATGGCATCGTCGCTTCTTAACTTGTCCGAAAACGTCCACCGTTCCCCACCAGGCAACTCTGCTATGCTTCTATTATGGAATAGATAATGAAGGGATATCTGAAAACTTATGTTCTTAGTATTGTGAAAGTGCGATTTATAACAAAAAAAAATGGAAAAATCTGTTAATTCGCCCGAAGATTGAAAAAAAATGATTAAATTTGCATCTTAAACTGAAAATATCGAAATAATCGCATAAATCACTGCATAAGTATTTTAAGAATATGGCAAAACAGGAAGATGTCTTCAAGACGATAGTGGCTCATGCCAAAGAATACGGATTCGTATTCCAGTCATCGGAAATCTACGACGGCTTAAGTGCTGTCTATGACTACGGCCAGAACGGCGTGGAACTTAAGAACAACATCAAACGCTACTGGTGGGAGGCGATGACAATGCTCCACGATAACATAGTAGGCATCGACTCCGCGATCTTCATGCATCCTACCATCTGGAAGGCTTCCGGACATGTCGACGCTTTCAATG
>JAIDTS010000523.1 GCA_029060585.1 Muribaculaceae bacterium | reverse complement strand
GTTATGGTCGATACCCTTCGGATCAATGCTCTTGAGGTGTTGGGCCTGCATGCCCATGCAGAAAGATGCCGAAGCCATGATAGCGAAAAGATTTCTCAGTTTCATTCTTCTGATGTTTTTAATTTACTTAATATGGTTTTTGATTTTAATTCTGTTTCCTGCCATTCTTTTTCGGGAATGGAAAGTGGGGTTATGCCGCATCCTACGTAGATTGCAGCTGCTTCCGGCGATACTTTTGCCGACCTGAGGTTTACGAAGAAGGATGTCACGCCTTCGATATCGTTTGGCCCGCAGAAACCTCCGTACATTTCGCGCGGAAACTTCTCGCTTCTTCTAATCAGTTCAAGCGATTTCTTGCGGTCAGAGCCGCAAACGGCCGGAGTGGGAGAGAGCTCTGTGAGGAGTTTTCGAAGTCTGTTGTGATAGCTTTCCTCGTATTCGTCAGCGAGATCCGACGGCGGCATATAAGCGTGGATGGGAGTGCATATGTGCTCTATCGGTCCGGCTTTTTTCGTTATAGTCTTCCCTACGGTCACAGTGCTGCAGAGCCTGATGAGGCGTTCGGTGATGAATTCACTGACCATCTCCTGCTCTTCACTGTTTTTCTCATCCCAGGCTTCATTCGACTGGGATGACTGTCGGGTGCCTGCAAGGGCCATTGTGGAGATGAATTCGCCTTCCTTGCGAAGAAGAAGTTCTGGCGTGGCACCGATCCATGTTCCTGTAAGCGGGGTGGAAAATAAAAATACGAACGCATCGGGATATGCCGAGCAAAGCACGTCGAAAGTGGCGTCAATGTCTGTCGACGCATCTATTCGAATGATTCGGGCTGCTACGGTCTTGCTTCTCTTGTCGAAAAGCGATCGAATGATCAGGCCAACCTCTTCTTCGAAATCCTCTCTGGGAGTGGTGGTAGGAATCTCGGCTGGCAGCGGAGTGAATTTATCTTCGGGATTTATGAAGTCGTAGGGAATTGTCATCATTCCCTCCTCAGGATTGGCAAACGGGGCTATGACAAAGCCCTTAGCGAATCCTTTTACGATGCGCTGCGACCCACCGGATATGACTTTAGTGGCGTTCGGAAGTCTATATTTAAATCTGTTCACCGAATAGTTCGAAGGGTTCAGCCCCTGTAATTTTTACGTTGATGAAGTCTCCGGGCTCAGCCGATGAGCCCTTCACGTATATCTCGGGATCTACTTCCGGAGAGTCCCATTCGGTGCGTCCGATTCGCGTATCTCCTTCAATGCGATCGACGAGTACCCTTACGTTCTTTCCGATCATCTCGAGATTGCTCTGATATGCTATCTCCTGCTG
>JAIDTS010000522.1 GCA_029060585.1 Muribaculaceae bacterium | reverse complement strand
TAAGTAGCTAAGAAAAATTAAACGACATATGTCACAAAGTAGACTGAGAAGAGTCTTGATATGATACAAGCGGCTAATTTTGGTCATCTCGGCCTTGTCGCTCAGTCGCTTAGCTCGCTAAGCTCCTTTACTCCGCGACCAATCTGCCTCAAAATTATCTCGCATCTATCATATCATTAATTTCCCTTAGCTACTTATCTAAATAATGCGACGACGTATCTTCAGAAGCAGATTTCCTCTGCCGTCAGCTGACGATTGTCAAGAAACATCACATAATAAATCGGCATGTATGTCACTCTTCCTATGGTTCGTACTTCCCGTTCATTCGAGAGCACTACTCCGGAAGCGATGTTATACTCAGGGTTTTCCAGAAGTCTTGTCAATGCACAGTTTTTTTCAACTGCAAAGATACTAATTTATAATGGAATAAACAAGACATGCTACACTTTTCAAAGATTTCTTTCACAAAGGCCTGAGCCTAAGCCCTAATGAGTTCTTCATGCAGACTAACCTCGCTGGGTTAGGATCGGATCTCTGTTCCAGAGCCCAGAAATGACAGATTTCCACAGAATTTTTACCGTATATAAGAAATTCGCATTATGCTTTTTGCATTATGCTTTTTGCATTATGCTTTTTGCATTATGCTTTTTACATAATGCGATTTGTATAATTCGATTTGCATAATTCGATTTGCATAATTAAAAAATCGGGGAGGAAGAAAATTTTTCCGGTTGGGGATGGGGGTATTTTGGTAGGGAGGACTCTATAGGTTGTAATCGCGATTGCATTGACAGCAACAAGCAACTTTCAAAAACCTGTGATTATGACTGAAAAGATGAAAAAATCGTTACAGTTCGTGACGAGATTCTATAGTCCGGGAGCACTACGCCCTGATGATTCCTTCATCAAGGAGGGGCTCTCGTTCTGGAAGCGACATGGCGTGGCAGCCTCTATAACCGGTTTTGCCATATTGGCGGCGGCGGCTTCATACACAGCAATCAACTATTCCCGATCCAGAGAGGAGAATGCTGTGGAAAGAACAGTGACCAAACTTGAAACTGACAGTGAAGCTCCAACCACCGATGCCGTAAAGGACATGAAGTTTGAAGACACACCGCTTCAGTATGTAGTTAAGGCGATTGAGAAAGAGTATGGAGTCAAAGTGAGCGGAGCCACGGAAGGGCAACCCAACCTGACACTCAATTACCGGGGAACTGCGGAAGACCTCGTAGCCGCCATCAACGATCTTCTCGGCACCAACCTAAAGATAGAGAAATGAGAAAGATCAAGATTATTTCCCTATCCATGCTGTTAGCAGCGTCGCTAACAGCGCAGGCCCAGAAAGTGAGCATCAAGGCTCAGGACAGACCGGCAGAGAAGGTTTTCGCGGAGCTCATGGACCAGAGCGGAAAAAACTTCATATACCCGGCAGGATTGCTGAAGTCATTGAAAGTGACAGTCTCTGCTGATAAAGAGCCGCTGCAGCCCGTACTTGACCGAATGCTTGCCGGCAGCGGAATCGGCTACCGCATTCGGGGCAACAACGTATTGCTTTTCCGAAAGGAAACTCCCAAGCCTTCAAAAGCTACACTGAGCGGATTCGTAAGGGAAGAAGGGACCGGAGAGGCGATTCCGGGAGTGACAGTAAATGTAGAGCCCTATGGAGCACGCACGGCCACTAATGTCCAGGGTTTCTATTCCCTGACCGTTCCAACGGGAGAAGTGACCGTGACATTCAAGGGAGCCGGATATGAAGACTACCGGACGGGAGAGATAAAGCTGACGTCATCGAGGAAACTGGACGCAAGCCTTTCGGAAAGCGCAACCATGCTCGAGGGTGTGACAGTCATCGGCAACCTCAACAGCGACCGCGCCGTGAACTCGGCAGAGATCGGATCGATGAACGTAAGCCGCAGCTCCATCCTCACTACGCCGGTCATCTTCGGCGAGAGCGACCTCGTCAAGACCCTTCAGCTGGAACCCGGGGTTTCGGCCGGAGTAGAGGGAATGGCCGGAATGTATGTACACGGAGGGAGCTCCGACGAAAACCTCTATATGCTCGACAACATACCGCTCTATCAAGTGAACCATTTCGGGGGACTCTTCTCCGCATTCAACACCGAGGCCCTTCGCAATGTGGATTTCTACAAAAGTTCCTTTCCTGCTAAATATGACGGACGGTTATCCTCCTACATAGACGTCAACACCAAAGACGGAAACATGGAGGAGCATCACGGCAGCCTCAAGATCGGGCTCACCTCGGCGGCGGTAAACGTAGATGGTCCGATACAGAAAGGAAAGACCTCCTACTCCGTAGCGGCCAGACGCTCATGGTATGACGTGCTGTCGCTTCCCGCAAGCGCCATTATCAGCAGTTTCATGGACGACGAGAAACTACGGTTCGGATATGCATTCACTGACATCAACGCCAAGATCAACCACCGCTTCTCCGACCGCAGCAGAGCATATGCCATGTTCTACTACGGGGAAGACTACCTACATTTAAAACAGGACTATTATTACTCAAGCTATGACTTAAGCCATAACGAGCATGAATCGGAAAAGTCCAATCTGCGCTGGGGCAACATAGTGGCCTCAGCCGGATGGAACTATGTACTGACACCAAATCTATTCGGAGAAGTTACCGCCGCGTTCTCCCGATATGCCTCCAATCTCACATACACCGAGGAATCGGAGCTAAAGACAGACGGAGAGTATACGCCACAGACATACGACAAGGTCGGCACCAGCAACCACATCCATGACTGGATTCTGAAATGTGACTTCGACTGGCGTCCGCATCCGGCACACCATATTTCATTCGGCGGAGGATATACACGGCATTCATTCCTTCCTTCTCTTACGAAACGGCATCTTCAAAACGGAGACATCTCCGCTTCGGTGCAAGAAAGAGTACAGACTTACGGGGCCAACGAATTCAACATCTATGCGGGAGCCGACTGGATCCCGTTAAGTCAACTTAGAGTCAACTACGGCCTTCACTACTCGCTCTTCAACATCGATGGGAAAACCCACGACGCACTGTCGCCGAGGATATCGCTGAGATTCCATACGGGAGGCAACTGGGCCATCAAGGGAGGATATTCCAGGACTGTGCAGTACACCCATCAGCTCATGCAGAGCTCTATATCGCTTCCTACCGACCAATGGGTGCCAATCGTAGGGGAACAGAAACCGCAGACGGCAGACAAGATAGCAATAGGGGGATATTATACATTCAGAAACCAATATACCTTCTCGGCGGAGGCTTACTACAAATGGATGGACAACCTCCTTGAATATGCCGACGAATATTATCTCCTTCCTCCCGACGCGGAATGGAGCGGGAAGCTCACATCAGGAAAGGGTACGGCCAAAGGAATCGACTTCAAAGTGAGCAAGGACTACGGCAAGGTCACGGGCCACATAGCATATTCGCTTCTATGGGCAGACCGGCAGTATCCCGACAAGAACGGAGGCCGGAAGTTTCCGGCACGCTTCGACAACAGGCACAAGATAAACGTGCTGCTCGACTGGAAAATATCCGAGAAATGGGAACTCTCCGCATCGTGGACCGGGATGAGCGGCAACCGCATAACGCTTCCGACCCAAATGTGGCAGGATCCCTTTATCGGGCCATGGCACTACGATATGACTCTGCCAGTAGAGGAAAACAACTTCCGGCTACCATTCTATCACCGCATGGACCTCAACCTACGCCGCAACACACGGCACGGCTACTGGAACTTCTCGCTCTACAACGCATACTGCAACATGAACACCATAGCCGTGATACGCGACTACTCGGACTCGAGCAATGCAAAAGATGAATACGGAAACCTGATCTTTCCGCCTACATTCAAGAAACTAAGACTAATCCCCATAATCCCATCAGTATCCTACACATGGCTCTTTTAAATAAAATATATTCCATCCTGCTCATGTCTGCCGCCACAACATGGCTGACCTCCTGCTACACCGAATTCGATCCCGACATCGAATCCACCCCTGTGCTCTGCATGAACTCAACCATCACCCCCGGCGAGCCGATAACGCTTTACCTCACTCGCACCTGGACCTGGACTGAAGGAGACGAGGATAAAATCGATATAAACGTAAGGGACGCAGAAGTGCGTCTGACGGTGAACGGGAAATACAGGGAGACACTGAAACATACCATAATCCGGAATCCGTACTATCCATCTGGCCCATATCCGGAAGAACGGGAATGCTACATGAGCGAATACCGCCCCGAAAGCGGCGACATCATCCGCCTGGAGGCTGCCTCAGTCCGATACGGAGACGCTTCAGCGGAGGCTACGGTGCCGTATCCGGTACCCATCGACAGAATCGAGCCCCAGGTGATCAGCTGCCAGATAAACGGAGACGCGTCAGGCTTTCCTGCCGTGGCCGAAGGCTGTCAGTTCAATTTGAAATGCAACCTCTATGCCTATTTCACCGACCCCTCGGCATCAACGGATTTCTACGACCTGACAATCGGCTACTCCTCTTCATACCAAAACAACGAGGAAGCCTATGCCTATATATACTATCTGCCATATATCAATTTTTCCGGCGAACCTCTGTTTAAAGAGCATGTATCCGTGATAGAATCTATCATCGCAGACACATTATATGGCTATACCGTCTTCTCGGACCGACAGATCAACGGCCTCACCTATCCGCTCCTCATCGACTTCAATGAATTATCATTCACATACCGGAATCCACAGAATCTTCCGGGGCCGAAGGAATACGGAATAGAAGTGACATTACGCCATATAGACCCGACGTATTACAAGCACGTGATATCTGTGTGGGAAGGCAACGATGGCATTGTGGGCGTGCTGGGAGGAGCGGGGCTGGCAAACGCCGTCTTCCCTTACAGTAATGTCTCTACAGGAGCCGGAGTCGTGGCGGCCTACGCAGAGGCGAGCCTGACGATTCCGATGGTAGACATCATCGCTATTGCAGAAAAGGGAAATTTTAAGTAATTTCGCATCCGGAAATGACAGCACGACAATTTACCTTGATCTACAAGAAGCTTTATATGCCGCTCTGCATGTATGCCCTGCGCATCACGGAAGACACGGCCCTTGCACACGATGTGGTGCAAGGGTCGTTCGCGCGCGTCTGGGACATGATGCGAGACGGCCATGAGATAGAATCACTCGAAAGGTATATGTACAGAACCATACGTAACGCCTCAATAGACCTGCTGCGCAATGAGGAACGCTATACAACGCTGCCAGAGAACATGGATGAAGTCTCGGAAGAAGACATCGACACAGCAGAGAGAGACGCACGGCTATGGCAGGCGATCGACGCAATGCCTGCGCGGCGACGGGAAATCTTCCTGATGAGCCGACGCGATGGAATGACCTACGCGGAGATCGCGGAGGAATTAGGACTGTCTATAAAAACGGTGGAGAACCAGATAGCTAAAGCGACAGCGTCATTACGCGGCAATCCCCATATCAGTTCCTTTATACTTGCATTTTTATAAAAAGGATCATTCGCGAGGAGTGGGATTCGGGGTGCGCCAGCCGCCGCCGAGAGCCTTGTAGATATTGACGAGGGCTGTGTATTGGTCGCGGACTGCGTTGGAAAACGCTATCTGCGCGTCGAAATAACTGCGCTGCGCATCAAGAACGTCGATATAATTGATCATGCCTGCACGAAACTGAAGCTGGGCAAGCTGCATGTATTCCGCCGATGCGTCGCGAAGCTCCTTTGTGCGATAGAAAGACTCCTGCACATGATAGTATGTGTGGAGGATAGTATTGACTTCAGTGAATGCCCTAAGCACCACATCCTCATAGTCAAGACGCGCCTCCTCATAGGCCGCAAGGGAGGCCTTGTATTTTTTCTTACGACGATTGAAATCGATGAGAGGACCGGCCAGAGAAGCGAATACGTCATTATATGGGGATTTGAGAAAATTCGTAAGGGCATCATTCTCAAGACCTGGAAGCAGACTGATGTTGAATGATGGGAAGCGGTCAGCATAGGTCATGCCTACATGTGCTCGAGCGGCGTTGAGCCGCTGCTCAGCGGCACGAATGTCGGGACGACGTTTGAGCAGGTCGGAGGGCATACCGGCAGGCAGTTGCTCAGGGCCTATGAAGGTCTGCGGAAG
>JAIDTS010000521.1 GCA_029060585.1 Muribaculaceae bacterium | reverse complement strand
AAACCCTTGAGTGCGCTTGTCACCTTTGCGATGTCAAAGTTGTTGCCGAAGTGCTGAGTGAGCTGGCCGATGATTTGCTGAATATCCATTGTTGTGTTTTTAGTGGGTGAATATTGTTTTCCTTTTAAACGCGTAACTTACAGAATTGTTCAATTTTACTTCAGTTTGGGCTTCAGTTCGTCGGGCGTCTCGTTTGTATACATCTCTACGGGGGCCGTCTCTTTCGTGAAGAAATCGTTTATTGTCTCCGGCGAAAGCCTCAAAGTCGGCTGGAAATCCTCGCTTGCCATATAATCTAATATTGCGTTGCGCATGCGTTTTGCTACCACCCTCTTGTCAAGGTTCCTGTCGAGATCCATAGTCGTCATGAATAATTTTCCGTTGAGTACATTGGCCTCCACCACCATGCCGAACTTGCGGCTCAAGTGCCAGGTATCGATAGGCTGTATCGGCGACTGATACTCGGCCGGCAGTTCAAGAAGGTTCATCACCTGCGCCTTGTTGAGCAGTTCCCACCAGTTGAGGTTGCTCCAGTCGTCGGTCGGAAAACCGTGAGCGAAAAGCGGATGCTCGGTATCGATGTACGCACCAGTAGTATGCGGCGGACGCATCTTAAACCAGCTCGTGTTCCAGAAAACCGGCATATAGTTCTGCACCACGTCTTTACCCAGTGTCACTTTCCCGGCAGCCGTCAGCAGCACGTTTCCTCCCTTCTCAAGAATCTCCAGTGCCGTTGCATCGAGTGTATCAGTCACAAACACATTCTTCGGCGTATCGAGAACAGCCTCCTCCGGATATACCCAATACTCCCAGCTGTTGCGTCCCTTGTCTCCGACATTCACAGTCAAAGTATACTTGACCGGATTGACCACATTGGTTATCGGTAGACTCACTGATCCGGCCTGATGATTCTTTCCGACAGGAATGTCAATCTCGTCTAATGTTCCGGATGCGATGTCCCTGCCATTGGCGTCGGTAATGGTATAGGTTATCTTTGTCTGACCGAGATTTCCGGCAGTGGCGTTGATTATCTCAACAGGAACGCTCGCAGATTCCCTATCCGTGAAAACAAACTTCGGAAAGCGGGCGAGAGGAACGACCGGACTGCAGAACTCCCTCCACTGCTCGCCGTCGACGTAGCCCTTCTCTTTCCAGAAAACATTGAGCACACCCTCCAGGGCCGTACCCTGTCCGCTATAATCGTTGAGTGCGAGAAGCTGGAATCCGGTGTAGTCTGGTGTTCGCAGATTGCGTTCTATCTCGTATTTATAGCATAGAGTCTGGAGTTTACCGCTCGACATGAGGAATTTTCTGTCCATTCCTTTCATGCCGTTTTTCTCAAGAAGGTCTCGGAAAATCTCGAAATTCTTGGCTTTGTAAGGTCCTGTATATTGCGATGTCTCGGTAAGATCAGGGAAGGCGCACCACTGTCCCTGCTCATGCGCAAGGATAGGGGAGGTGTTTTCCGGAAGAGAGTCAGTCGGCTTGAAGTTGCGCGGTGTCCTGATGTCGGTCATATAGTCGTCATCGCTCGAAGGCATTCGGTTTTTCCATTCAAGACCGCGTCCTCCTCCCTTCACATGGTATTCGCTTCCCCCGTCCCATGCCCAGCCACCTCCTACGGATGCTCCGCAGTAGATTTTCGTCGGGTCATACTCCTTCATCGTAGCCACCCACGCGTCGGTATACGGCACCCAGTTGCCAGCTGGCTCATTTCCGGCTGCCATCATCACGAACGATGGATGGTTGCCGTAAGCATCAAGCATCGCCTTTCCCTCGTCGATAAGATATTGATCTATCGCCATTCCGCTGCGAAGCTTAAC
>JAIDTS010000520.1 GCA_029060585.1 Muribaculaceae bacterium | reverse complement strand
CCTTTTTCGGAACGTTCTTCAAGAAAATGAAGGGACTATCCCCTTCCGCCTACCGGAACGCCTTAAGAATAAACCGACATTAAAGATAAATGAACTTAACTGATCTGGACATTTCATCAATTTTCGACTGGAAACTTATCATCGGGTTCGTCTGCGGGGTTGCACTCGCGGCCGTGGCGGTATGGTGTATCGTATGGTGGAAACGAGGCAAAGCCCGCAGGAGTGGAAAGCGCGGCGAGAAGATAGTGGCGAAGGAACTTGCCAGACTGCGCAAAAAGGACTTTATCGTTCTCAACGATCTCATGCTCCCTACCGCTAACGGAAAGACATCGCAGATCGACCATGTAGTGGTGTCTACACGCGGCATTTTCGTAATCGAGACAAAGAATCATGCGGGCAGAATCACAGGATCCGAGCAGGCTCAGTATTGGCAACAGCACCTTTCTTCGCAATCGCGGGGCTTCTACAACCCGATTCTTCAGAACAGAAGCCATCTGCGCGCCGTCAGGCGGCATCTTCCGAAGATGGATTCAGAACTCTTTTCCACCATGGTGGTCTTCACGGAAGCATGGCGCCTCGACATTAAGGCCGACGATATCATAATCGAACGCTCCCTTCTGCCAGACAGACATCTAAAACGAACCTTGATTCCTGAGGAAGAGGTCAGGAAATGTTGGTGGCGACCGTGGCGGAGTCCTGTAGTGCTCGACAGGCAGAAGATGGTGACCCGTATCGATGGTATGCTGAATGAAATGAAAAGGCGTCCGCGTATCCTCGGCCGAGATTCGATGCGAGAGATCGCAGAAAAGCTCAGATCCGTCAATGTCACGGATTCAGCGGCCAGAAAAGAGCATATAGATTATGCAAAACGCACCTCGGCAGACGTCTCGGCAGACATCAGGAAAGGCATATGTCCCAGATGCGGAGCCCGCCTCATAGTCAGGAAAAGCGACAGAGGGGAATTCGTCGGCTGCTCGAACTACCCCAGATGTCGCTTCACCTGCTCCATCGACCGCCTCCGCCACTGAAAAACGTCAATTTTGCCTTCTATATAAACATATCTTCCAAAAACTTTGTTAATTCTTTATAAACTTCAATATTACAACCAAATGAAAAAACTAATTCTACTCGCAGCGACGGGCCTTCTTCTGGAATCCTGCTCCGGCGACAAGGGAACCGTGACTATCC
>JAIDTS010000052.1 GCA_029060585.1 Muribaculaceae bacterium | reverse complement strand
GCTCTCCGGCGCCGGCGCGGGAGGCCCGCTCCTGCAGGGTCTCGCAGCACCCGTCAACGACCTCAGCCGTGGCGCTACGGTGGAAGACATCATCAACACCATCATCGTGACCTGCAACCAGTCGCTATCAGAAAAGAAATAATCAAAATCAGACCTGAGGACCTTAAGGACTTTAAAGACTTTAAGGTCCTTAGGGACTTTTAAACACAATACCCAAAATGAAGATTTTAGTGCTAAACTGCGGAAGCAGCAGTGTGAAATATAAGCTGATCGACAGCGATTCGAAGGAAGTGCTCGCTGAAGGCGGAGTTGAGAAGATTGGTCTTCCAGACTCATTCCTCAAGTTCAAGCGCCCCGACGGCTCCAAGGAGACTATCTGCGTGGAGATGCCTGACGCTAAGTCGGCGGTGGAAAACGTGATAAAGGTGCTTACCGATCCGAAAGACGGCGTAATCAAGAGCTTCGACGAGATCGATGCCGTAGGCCACCGCGTGGTGCACGGAATGGACAAGTTCAACAAGTCGGTCCTTATCACTCCCGAGGTGATAGAGGAGGTGAAGGAATGCTACACCGTGGCTCCTCTCCACAATCCGGCAAACATCGCCGGCATCGAGGCCGTTACGGAACTGATCCCCAGCGTGCCTCAGGTGGCTGTGTTCGACACGGCGTTCCATCAGACCATGCCCGACTACGCATATATGTATGCCCTCCCCTACGAGGCTTATGAGAAATACGGCGTTCGCCGCTATGGCTTCCACGGAACGAGCCACCGCTACGTCAGCAAGCGTGCCTGCGAATTCCTCGGAGTCGATTATGACAAGCAGCGCATCATCACCTGCCACATCGGAAACGGCGGCAGCATCGCGGCCATCAAAGACGGCAAATGCGTCGACACCTCCATGGGTCTCACCCCGACCGAAGGCCTTATGATGGGCACCCGCGTCGGCGACGTGGATCCCGGTGCACTCGTATACCTTATGAAGGAAATGAACCTCGACGCCGATGGCCTGATGAACCTCATCAACAAGAAGAGCGGCGTGGCCGGTGTGAGCGGAATCAGCAACGACATGCGCGACATCGAAGCCGGAATCAAGGCCGGAAACGATCGCGCTCGCCTCGCTCTCGAGATGTATGAATACCGCATCCTCAAATACATCGGCGCTTATGCCGCGGTTCTCGGAGGAGCTGATATCATCGTCTTCACCGGTGGCGTGGGAGAAAACCAGATTTCCACCCGTGAGAAGATCTGCCGTAAGCTTGAATTCCTCGGCGTGACATTCAACGAGGAGGCCAACAAGACACGCGGAGAGGAAATTGAGATCTCAGGTCCCGGATCGAAGGTGAAGGTCGTGGTGATTCCTACCGACGAGGAACTGATGATCGCACAGGACACCGCTGCCATCGTAGGCAAGTAACAGCAGAGGCCTATGCTTGGATTCGTAACCTGGAACGCTGACCCGATACTCTTCTCTTTCGGCCCCATCGCCGTGAGATGGTATGGGTTGATGTTCGTCACCGGCTTTTTCATCGGCTACCAGATTGTGGCGGCCATGTTCAAACATGAAGGGGCTCCCGAGAAATGGCTCGGGATCCTCCTCACCTATCTTGTAGTCTGCACTATCGTGGGTGCCCGTCTCGGCCATGTGTTCTTCTATGAATGGGAGTATTATTCTGCGCATCCGGCCGAGATTCTAAAGGTTTGGAATGGAGGTCTGGCCAGCCACGGCGGAACGATCGCCATCTTCATAGGAATCTGGATATTCAGCCGCCTGGTGACACATAAGTCGATGAGCTGGGTGCTCGACAAGATAGTCGGTCCGATCGCGCTCACAGGTTGCCTTATCCGACTCGGCAACCTGATGAACTCTGAGATCTACGGAGGCCCTACCGATCTGCCTTGGGGCTTCGTGTTCGTCCGTAACGGCGAGACTCTTCCATGCCATCCCACCCAGCTCTACGAGGCAGGATGCTATCTGCTCCTCTTCGTGCTGCTCATGTGGATGTATTGGAAGAAGAACGCTGAGGAACGCCCTTGGCTGATGACAGGTGTCTTCTTCCTCGTCACTTTCGGGTCCCGCTTCCTTATAGAATATGTGAAGAATGTCCAGGTGCCATGGGAAGTGCAGATGCGTGCAGAATGGGGTATCGACCAGGGGCAGCTCCTGAGCATACCCTTCATCCTCCTCGGCATTGGCATGATCATATATGCGATGGTACGCCCTCGGCAGCACTGGAATTTCCCTAACCGGTTCTCCGACGCCGACGAGAAAAAGTAACGCCCCGACTCAATCAAGAAAGGACCAATCTCACGATTGGTCCTTTCTTGATTTCGGAGTCAATACATCGTATTGTGAACCCCGTTTTCTTAATGAACAAAAATCTATCTTCTTTATGATTTTTAAACATTATAGATTGCAAAATTGTTTCAAACCCATTACATTTTAACATTTGTTAAAATATACTCCACACTCAACTGAGTATAGGAATCACCCGGTTGAGAGCCGCGATGAACGCGTCTACTTCCTCCCTTGTGTTGTAGGCGGCGAAGGAGGCCCTGACCGTACCGCTTATCCCGAGACGCTGCATAAGCGGTTGCGCGCAATGATGCCCCGTTCTTACCTCGACACCTAATTTATCGAGAAGCATCCCCATGTCGTAATGATGGATGTCACCTACAAGAAACGATATAACCGCGCTCTTATGCGAGGCATTCCCGAAAATCCTCATTCCGGGTATCTCGCGCATCTTTTCCTCGGCATATTCCATGAGTCCATGCTCATGCTCCGCGATTCTGTCGATTCCTGTCTCCTCAATGAAGTCAAGGGCCTTCGGGAAAGCGCCGATTCCTACGAAGTCAGGCGTTCCGGCCTCGAACTTAAATGGAAGCTCAGCGAATGTCGTTCCCTCGAAACTTACATGAGCTATCATCTCGCCTCCTCCCTGATAGGGGGGCATACGGAGTAGATGCTCCTTTTTCCCGTAGAGGACGCCGATTCCGGTCGGGCCATACATCTTATGAGAGGAAAAGGCATAGAAGTCGCAGTCAAGATCCTTCACGTCCACCTTCATGTGAGGAGTAGCCTGTGCCCCGTCTACGAGTACTGGAACTCCCTTGCTGTGGGCGAACGCGATCATCTCCTTGACAGGATTGACGGTGCCGAGAACATTCGATACGTGGCAGAAAGAGGCCATGCATGTATGCTCGTTGAAGAGGGATTTGTATTGGTCGAGAAGCAGTTCCCCTTGGTCGTTGATGTCTACTACCCTTATCTTCAGGTCCCCCCGGCGGGTCTGCAGAAGCTGCCAGGGCACTATGTTGGCGTGATGTTCCATTACCGTCAGGATAATCTCGCCCCCTTGCGGAAATAGTGAGCCGAACGATGAAGCCACCAGGTTGATTGCCTCCGTGGTGCCCCGGGTGAATATCACCTCCTCTACAGAGGAGGCCCCTATATAGTCGCGCACACGGCGTCGGCAGTCCTCCTGCAGTTCCGTGGCCTCCTGCGAGAGGGTATGGACGCCGCGGTGTACGTTTGCCTTGAAGTCGTCGTAGCCGGCCTCTATCGCGTCGACGACACTCCGTGGCGTCTGCGACGTGGCGGTGTTGTCGAGATATATCAGCGGTTTCCCCTCTATCTTCCTCGACAGAATCGGAAACCTTCCCCTTATCCCCTCAACATCATAATCCATTTAATCTTTAATCTTTAATAATTAATCTTTACAAGAGACCGGACACGATCCGCAAGCCGTCTGCTCGCCTGCGAATCGCCGCTCCACCATCAGCTTAAGTCGGTCGCGAAGCGGTGGAAGCGATATTCCGTCTATGACGTCGCTCATGAAGGCCTGTTTGAGCATGAAACGCGCCTGCGATTCTGAAATGCCACGCGTCATCATGTAGAAGAGCTGCTTCTCGTCGAGCTGACCGATGGCTGTTCCGTGCGAGCACTTGACGTCGTCGTTGTATATCTCGAGCTGAGGTTTAGAGTGCATTTTCGCGCTCTCACTGCCTACAAGATTGCGGTTCGATTGATAGGCCTCCGTTTTTGACGCTCCCTCCGCTACATATATCAGTCCGGAAAAAGCACCCATGGCCTCGTCGTCTACAGTATACTTGAAGAGCTCGTCGGTGTTGCAGTCAGGCACGTCGTGGGAGATTCGCGAGTATGTGTCAAGCCTGCGTGCGTCGTCTTCTATTCCCATGCCGAGCATGCGCAGACTGGCATGTGGTCCGGCAAACCTTGTCATGAATTCATTGCGGGTGATGCCGTTGTAGAGGGTCATCGAGTCAAGAAGCACATTCGAGCCTCCGTCCTGGCGGAGCCAGAGCGATGACAGTCTCGACGTGCGTCCGGTGCTTTCCTCAAGGTCATAGAAATCGAGGCGGCTCCTTTCTCCGGCGAATACCTCTACCACCTGAAGAGAACAGAATTCTACGTCAGGCGTCTGCGTATGGTCGCAGAAAAGCACCTTGGCTTCGGAATCCTCCTCCATCACTATCAGCACGCGGCGAGCCGCGAGAAGAGGAGCCGCATTATTGAATATGCTCACTATCTGGATGGTCGGCTCCACCTTGACCCCCTTACGCACCCTTATCACTACACCGTCCTGGCAGAGCAGCGTATTCAGGGCCACTATCGGATTTGCCATATCCGCGAGCTTACCGTAGTGTTCAGCGATGAAGTCGGGATTGCCGGCGGCATACGCGGCCAGCGACATGACGTCGACCCCTTCGGGCAGCATGTCGCGGCATCCCGCCGTCTCTGCAAAGGCATCGTTGACTACGAGGAAAAGTGAGGTGCTCAGCATGGGCACGTCGCAGCGGAAAGACTCCGAAGGATTCACGTTCATACGAACCCTTCCTACGTTTATGCCGTAGTCGGGCGAAAGTATCTTCTCAAGATCGGTGTGGCGGTATTCCTCATCCTTCATGGTCGGAAGGCCACGCTCTATAAGCGAGGAGGCGGCCTCCGGACGGAGGCGGTTGAGGGCCTCCGGAGCATTCGAGGCTATCAGGTCGCCGTGCTCCTGCCATAGATCTATATATTGGTCGAGAGCTCCCATAGCTTATGCCTCCCCCTTTATGTCGTCTTTCGCATCTACTTCGGCCTTGATCCAGTCATAGCCTTTCTTTTCAATCTCAAGGGCCAGCTCAGGGCCTCCTGTATAGACTATACGTCCCTTGTAGAGCACATGGATCACGTCGGGCTTGATGTAGTCGAGCAGACGCTGATAGTGGGTGATTACTATCGCGGAGTTCTCCGGCGTGCGGAGCTTGTTGACACCTTCGGCCACTATGCGCAGTGCGTCTACGTCGAGTCCCGAATCAGTCTCGTCGAGTATGGAGAGTTTCGGCTCGAGCACTGCCATCTGGAAGATCTCGTTGCGCTTCTTCTCCCCGCCCGAAAAACCTTCGTTGACGCTGCGTGATGCGAGCTTGTTGTCGAGCTCTACTACCGCCCGCTTCTCCCTCATGAGCTTGAGGAAGTCTGTGGCCCCCATCGGAGGCTCACCGAAGTATTTTCGTTTGGCGTTGACGGCCGCGCGCATGAAGTTGACCATGGAGACTCCGGGAATCTCGACGGGATACTGGAACCCGAGGAATAGTCCCTCGTGGCTCCGCACATCGGGAGTCATTTCAAGGAGGTTCTTGCCTCTGAACGTTACTTCACCCCCGGTCACCGTATAGGCCGGATTGCCGGCGAGCACCATGGAAAGGGTTGATTTGCCGGATCCGTTGGGGCCCATTATTGCATGGACTTCACCGGGTTTTACGTCGAGGTTGACGCCACGGAGTATCTCCTTGCCGTCGATTTCCGCATGAAGGTCTCTTACTGATAGCATATCTAATATATCTTATTTTTCAATTCAAAATTCTAAATTCTTAATCCAATACATCCATTATCCATCCCTTCAAAACCCAAGCCTCAAGACTTAAGACTTAAGACTTAAGACTGAAGACTGAAGACTTCAACTTATCGTCCTCGCCTCCCATAGTTGCACGCGGTGTACATATTCCTCCGCCGACATAGTGCCTAACAGCTCGGGGGCCAGACGTATGACCCCGTCTACGAGGTTGCCGTCGTCATGGCGTGCGCAGTGCATGAGTGGCGATTCAAAAGGGCGGCAGAGCGCAAGGTCGAACAGTATGGAGAGAAACATGAGATATTTCAAAAGACAAAACGCCGCGCCGGCTATAGAGTTCACTATCCCGACGGGAATCATTCCGAGTATGAAGTTGAGGATTCCGGTAAACATCGAGAATACGAACATGCACAGTCCCCAGATTATGCCATGCGCGAGTATGGAGATGAAGAAGGTCTTGGCTACCGGGTGATACACTTGAGGAAACCAGCCGGAGAGCCAGTCGGCGAAATCCGGACCGATGGCTCGCGCGGCCACTATCCCGAAGACAAAGCCGAGTATCCCGGAGACCTGTCGCATCAGCCCTGCATGAAACCCTCGGAACATGCCGACCAATGCTACTGCTATGACTAATATATGATATATCGCCTCTCCCATAATAAATAATTAGTTTTTCCTAATCTAACTGAATATATCATTCAGCGCTCTCCCCCTCCTACCATTGAACTTCCATCAACTCGCTGGTATACAATATCCGCGACAGCCGGCGAAGCCGGGCTCAGCCACGAATCAGCGTCAGCCAAGCCGCCGACATGCCTCTGGTTGCGACGCGAAGCCAATTAATCATTAATCATTCATAATTAATCATTAATTAAAAATCCGCGTTCCATCCGCCCTATCCGCGACCCCGGCAGGGCGAAGCCCGCAGCCGATCTGCGTTGAAGCCCCTCCCTTATAATCCAAAGCCTCAGATGTCGGCCAGCCAGTTCACTTCCCTTTAAGAAGACGCGACAGTGCTCGGGCAACTCTGCATGAGCCTTTTCTCTCCGCAAAATTAATAAAAATTTTGGAATTTATGGAATTTTTACCTCTTCCGATTTGGCCGAATACCCAAATATTATTAATTTTGTAG
>JAIDTS010000519.1 GCA_029060585.1 Muribaculaceae bacterium | reverse complement strand
GAATTCGTCACTGTGGATGTCCGTTTACGATGAGCAACTATCAGCCTACCTACGGACCTGCTCCTGAACTCGGCGGCAATACGGAAGAGATCCTTTCTTCTCTCGGATATACCGCAGAGCAGCAGGCAGCCATGAAGGCCAACGGAACTACCGCTCCGATGCCCAAACCGGCAGCAGCTCCGGCAAAATAATAGAAACCACTTTATCGCTCAGGTCCTTAAGGGGTTGTCCTTAAGGACCTGAAATTTAAAAAAGTCTTCAGTCTTCAGTCTTCAGTCTTAAGTCTGGGAATTCTAACTAAAATTAAACCTATTTAATTAATTTAAAATCTAAGTATTATGGAAAATACAGCAACAAAACCGGCACAGACCGACGCTCCGAAGTTTCCCGAGCAGGTGACCGGCATGTATATACTCGCAGAGAGTCTCAAGCGTCTCGGACTCATGGACGTCTATGGCCTCGTCGGCATTCCGGTCACAGAAGCGGCATACGCAATGCAGAAGATCGGCATCAACTATTATGGTTTCCGCTTCGAGCAGCAGGCCGGTATGGCCGCAGCAACTCACGGTTACCTCACAAAACAGCCTGGTGTACTTCTGACAGTATCGTCACTCGGATTCCTCAATGGTCTGACCGCTACGACAAACGCGACAGTGAACTGCTATCCTATGATCCAGATCTCAGGAGCATCGGATCCTACAATGGTAGACATGGACATGGGCACCTACGAGCAGCTTGACCAGCTCAACACGGCCCGTCCTCTCGTCAAGGCAGCGTTCCGCTGCTCACATGCAAAGGATATCCCTTCCGCAGTAGCCCGTGCATACCGTGCAGCAGTCAGCGGCCGTCCCGGTGGAGTCTACATCGACATGACGACTCCGGCACTCGGCGAAGTCATGGATGCAGCAGAAGCTGAGAAACTCTTCTATACACCGGTAGACGTGGCTTCTCCCGTAGCTCCTACACAGAGCGCCGTAGACCGTGCGGTAGAGATCCTTACATCGGCAAAGCGTCCGGCCATCCTTCTCGGCAAGGGTGCGGCCTACGCACAGGTAGACGACAAGATCAAGGAGCTCATCGAGACCTATAAGATTCCTTATCTCTCGATGTCGATGGCCAAGGGCCTTATGCCGGACAACGGCGAATATAGCGCACTAAGCTGCCGCTCAACGATCATGGAGAAGTCTGACGTAGTCATGGTAATCGGGGCACGAATCAACTGGATGCTTTCCTTCGGCAAGGGTAAGTGGAATCCCGAGATGAAGTTCATCCAGCTCGACGTAGAGCCTGAGGAAATAGACCGCAATGTTCCGATCGCAGCTCCAGTAGTTGGGGACATGGGCGAATCTCTCGACATGATCCTCGCAGGCCTTAAAGGAAAGACCATGCAGGCCGATCCGCAGTGGCTCGCATCGCTTCAGGCTGAGTCGAAGGTGAAGAACGCAAAGTTCGCCACCCGCCTGTCTGACGCATCGAAGCTGATGCCTATGACTCACTGGACCGCACTTTCAGCAGTAAAGCCCGTTCTTGAATCGAATCCCGACGTAATCCTTATCAACGAGGGTGCCAACACGCTTGATGATACACGAGATTCAGTCGACATGTTCCTCCCGCGCCATCGTGTGGACTGCGCTACATGGTCGATCATGGGTATGGGTATGGGCTCGGCAATCGGCGCCGCCGTAGCAACCGGAAAGAAAGTGGTAGCTGTTGAAGGCGACTCAGCATTCGGTTTCTCAGGAATGGACTTCGCCACTATCTGCCGCTACAAACTGCCTGTCACGGTAGTGATCTTCAACAACGGCGGTATCTACAACGGTATTGGAGTCAACCCCTCCGGAGGAGACGCTCCTGCACCGACCACCCTTGACATCAACGCCAAGTACAACCTCATCGGCGAGGCATTCGGAGCGGACAACTACCGCGTAGACAATCCCGCTGACCTCAAGAAAGCTCTCGAGGACGCAATCGCGTCCGGCAAGCCGTGTCTGATCGACGTTCAGCTCGCCGACAACTCCGGAGAGGAAAGCGGCCACATCGGATACCTGAATCCGGCACCGTTGATCGACTACACAGTGTAATATCATCAAGCGCCTCTCCGAGGCTACTGAGATAAAGTCTGGCCTACCCCAGGCTAAAGCCTGGGGTTTCGCACTATATCAGCTCTCCGAGCTGAAAAATCAGAGAAAAACTCCTATTATTAAAAGTATGCTGGCTGCCTTTCGGGGTGACCTTGAAAGACAGCCGGCTTCTATTTATCAAAAAAATCAATATGAACCTTATAAAATAATTCTACTATGAATATATCGCACGTAATCCTATACGCCAT
>JAIDTS010000518.1 GCA_029060585.1 Muribaculaceae bacterium | reverse complement strand
TCAGGAGGAGGTCCGATTGATTATCCTGAAGCATTCTTCTGGCTCTACATCGCAGGAGATCTTGGCGATGATACCGCCCGTGCCACTCTCGGCCGCAAACTGAACGGTGAAAGCTTCGGCGAGGGTGAAGAAGCGGAAGACGGAGAACTTGCTCTCTTCTGGATCTCTACTGTCAACAGCATGCAGAATATGAAGAACGAGCCGATATATAAAGATGGATTCTTAAAAGGACTTAAGACAAAAGAGGCCGCTGCCGAGAAGGGTGATGACTGGGCACGCTTCTATCTCGGGAGCATGAACTTCAACGGCGATTACCTGAATCAGAACTACACTCAGGCTTTGCGTTATTATCAACCCATAGCTCAAAACGGCAGATTACCCCGCACAGTCCTCGCCCTTGTCAATTCCAGACTCGCCTACATGTACAAGAACGGCAAGGGCACCAAAACCGATTCCGTCAAGGCAGCTCGCTATGCTGAAGCCGCCGCTCAATATGGAAGCCTGGGTGGCTATAAATTGACGGAACACATCTAACTGGATGAATCACTGTCTGGGCCTACGCTTATCGCATAGGCCTTTTTTTTGCGAATCGGCATCATCATCCGATACTATTATATTTGA
The DNA here is from genome assembly GCA_029060585.1 of Muribaculaceae bacterium. The sequence goes on along the minus strand of JAIDTS010000518.1, from coordinate 1,907 downwards.
GAAAACACGCCGTTTTCATCAAATGAAAGGGGAAAATACAAAAAAAATCGCCTCTATAATAAAAATTATGCAATACAATATTTGACGGACTGAAAATTTTCACTAATTTTGCAACCTGAAAACAACATACACTTCTAAGAGATATGACAAAAGCAGAAATCGCAAACGAAATTGCCAAGAAGACAGGCATCGACAAATCGACCACAATAGAAGTCATCGAGCAGTTCATGACAGTAGTAAAGGACAGTCTCGCTCATGGCGAAAACGTTTACCTCCGTGGATTCGGCTCATTCATCATTAAGGAAAGGGCTGAAAAGACTGCACGCAACATCACAAAGAATACTGCAGTCATCATCCCTGCTCACAACATCCCGGCATTCAAGCCGGCACCCGTCTTCAAGGAGGCTGTTGCCAAGGGTTGATTCCACAGTAAACGGCCAAAAAGAAAAAGTCCCGCTGACGCCTATAGGCTTCAACGGGACTTAACATTTTCCGATGTATACTCATCACATAGGAGTGACGAGCACCAACACTATGCCGTAAAGTATCAGCAGCGTATTCGAGACAGCATAGGTGATGGTATAGCCAAGGGCCGGAACCGTGCTTCCAAGCCTCTCCTGGACTGCACCGAGACCAGCCGTCGTCTTTCGCGCCCCGGCACAGCATCCAAGTGTCACGGCAGGGTGAAACCTGAAAAGTTTATGCCCCATCAATATTGATAAGAATAGCGGCACAAGAGTGACGATCAGCCCTGCGACGAAAATCTTTGGTCCCACCTCTGTGAAAGCGCTTATGAACGACGGTCCCGAAGCGATTCCGATGACAGCGATATACATGTTGAGGCCTAAGTTATTGAAGACCCACAGCGAGGCCTTGGGTATAGATCCTACCACAGGACGCTTTGACCTGAGCCATCCCATGACCAGACCCATGATAAGCGCGCCCCCGCTTGCTCCAAGGCTGACAGACACAGCTCCGACCTTTATCGCGAGAGCACCCAAAAGGCCACCCAGGAGTATACCGAGACCGATAAAGACAAAATCAGTCGACAGTGTACGTGGATCCGCATAGCCGATTTCTTTCGATGCCCGCTCAAGATATTTCTTTACTCCGACGAGCTCCACGACATCGCCTGGACGTATTGTAGTCCCGCCAAGCGGATTGAGCGCTACATCGTTTCGGACTATCTTCTTTATATCCACTCCCTCCATCCATTCGAGCTCCACCAGTTCATGCACCTTAATCTCCTTGAACTTTCCGGAGACTGTCACATCTACATCCTCTACAGGGAAAGTCAGGATATCCACACCGGGCACTTCGGGACCAAACCATGAATGATCGCCGACGATCATCTCTCGGCGTCCGGCCAATGCTACAGTATCTCCTGGATTGACCTGGGTGTCGGGATATACAGACGTCACAACAGTTCCGTCTTCACGTTTTATTCGCTCCACAGTGATGCGCTTGCCCTCCTTTTGAAACTCCCTTTCAAGGTCCGCTGTCGAACGAGGCTCCGACATCCAGCTCCCAGTGGCCTCGAATGCCCTGAAGGCAATGGGCCGGCAGGCGTTGAAACTCGATGGATCACTGCCCGGTGCCACCGGACTCAGGGTCTTCTCCAGCTCATGGGTCATTGCCTTTACTTTATCAAGGCCTCCCATCATAGCTGGCCCTACATAACCGAGGAGCCAGACCGCCCCTAACGTACCGAATACATACGTCATGGCATAGCAGACTGGTATAGCGTCTACCATACCCTTTATCACATCCGGCGATCCTACCAAGGAATTGACAGTGTCCTCGCCTGCTCCTACCACAGGAGATGCCGTAGAGGCCCCTGCCATCATACCGACGGCCTGACCGGGATTCAGCCCGAAAAGAAAAGCCACGCCTATAGATGCCCCGAG
>JAIDTS010000517.1 GCA_029060585.1 Muribaculaceae bacterium | reverse complement strand
ACGAGACGCCTACCATCAGCTGGCGACTGTTGCCGGGAGATGAATATGACGGCCGCTGTATTCTAAGGTATACGGTAAATCATGCAGATTCAGTAGAAAGGATTCTCTTCACGCAACTGCCGCGGCCTTATAAAGCTATTTCAGAGGGAGATTCCATAGGCGAGCTCAATGCCGGTTATTACTTCCTGAAATCACCGAAATTCGGAACCCAGGCTGAAGACATCGTGGTAGATGTGGAATGCGAATGGCCCATTAGGAGCATATCGGAAAGGCCCGAATCTTTCCATGCCCTTACGCCCGGCGGTCGTATCATACCGGTCGCGCTTCAAAATGCCCAGGATATGATTTATGCTGCTCTCGGCGATGCTAAATGGAAGAAATGGGTGGTTCCGGCGGATTCCATCTACCGACTCAACGAGAGGCTGGCCACCGGAAAGACTCCGGGCCTATTTGATATAACTCCTTCTTTCAAAAAAGTGGAAATCAGAGAAGGGAAATTCAGACCCGGCTCTTCTATCGAGACAAGCATCATCAAGCATGAGAATCCTGAGTTTTACCGTATTACCCTCTCGCCGAATAAAGCCTTGATCGAAGGAGCGTCGGGAAAAGCAGTCAATATGGGAAAGCGTATGCTTGAACGCAGACTTATCACCAACGGCACTGAATCTCTACCTTGTGTGGTAATAGAGGACTGGCCCGATTATCCCTACAGGGGTCTTATGATCGACATTGCACGTAATTTCCAGACTCCGGAGACGATGCGCAAGATCGTTGACCTTATGGCCGACTACCGTTTCAACCGGCTCCATTTCCATGTGACGGACGATGAGGCATGGCGACTTGAGATTCCGGGACTACCGGAACTGACGGAAGTTGGGGGCCGACGCGGATACACCACCGACAGCCATGATTTCCTACCCGAAATATTTGCAGGTACCGGGAGCCCGGCAAATAATCTCCCCACGGCTAACGGATATTTCACACGCGAGGATTTCATCGACTTCATCAAATATTGCGACTCTCTCGGCATAGCGGTTATTCCGGAGGTAGAATCTCCAGGACACGCCCGCGCCGCCATCAAGGCCATGGAGGCAAGATTCAGAAACACGGGAGACGACACCTACAGACTGATAGAGGATGGAGACACTTCAAGATACACTACGGCCCAGCTATATCACGACAACCTGATGAATCCGGCTTTGCCCGGCACGTATCGTTTCATCGAAAAGGTAGTGGATGAAATAGCCTCAATGTATGCTGATGCTGGAGTCGAACTCGTCGGAATCCATCTCGGTGGCGACGAGGTGCCTGAAGGAGCATGGGACGGATCCGCTTCGGCAAACAGACTGAGCAAAAGCAAGGGACTCAACGGACGCCACGCACTTCAGGGCGAATACGTAAGAAACATCGCCCGTATAATGCGCGACCGCAATATCCCGCTCTATGGATGGCAGGATATATGCACTGACTACGACGATGCCTTCCACGCGGAAGTAGCTCCCATAGTAGGGGGTATGGACTGCTGGGTCTCACCTCACAATGACGAGGACAATATCGCACTGAAGGGAGTGAAGGCAGGCTATCCCGTGATCATCAGCAACGTAGACTACTTCTATATGGACATGCTCTACTCTCCGCACCCTGAGGAGAAAGGGCTGTTCTGGGGAGGATTCAACGACGAACTGAGAACACTTTCCGGCTATCCCGACTCTATCTGCCCACGTGAAGGAACAGAGAAGGGTAAGGTGATCGGCGTATCCGGAAAACTCTTCGCAGAGACAATCCGCAACCGACAGGATATGGAGAGATTGCTTTTACCAAAATGTCTCGGACTTGCCGAGAGGGGTTGGAACAGCTCCCCCACCTTCACACCCGAAGACTTCAATATCCTTATATGCTCTAAGGAACTTCCACGACTTAGCTCTATTGACACCGAATGGCATCTGCGCCAGCCGGGCATCCTGATAGAAAACGGAAAGATTCTGATGAACAGTCCCTATCCTGACTCCCAAATTCATTATACACTTGACGGCACACGTCCGGCGATTATAGGCTCATCAGTCTATACGGGTCCGATTGATCTTCCGGATGATGCAGCAATAATACAGGCGATACTTGTCAAGGAGGGTAAGGCATCAGTACCTTCTTTTGTGAAAATTAAATAAACAGATATGGAAAAGGAATATTTCAGCAAGCGGGCAACAGTCCGCAACTATGAGAAAAGACATATACCGGAAAGTCTTATCGACGATATACTGGAGCGTGCGATGCGGGCCCCTACATGCGGCAACATGCAGCTCTATAGCGTAATAGTCACACGCGATTCCGAAAGACGCTCACGTCTCGCAAAGGAACATTTCAATCAACCGGCGGCCACAGGAGCGGACGTAATTCTGACGATATGCGCCGATTTCAAGCGTTTTACCGAATGGTGCGAGGCAAGCGGCGCTAAACCGGGTTACGACAACTTCCATTCCTTCATGATGGCGCTTACAGATGCCATTATCTACACTCAACAGATAGTTAC
>JAIDTS010000516.1 GCA_029060585.1 Muribaculaceae bacterium | reverse complement strand
AAACAGTGATGCCCATCTTCACAGATGGGCATCACTGAGTGTTTTCCATAATACATTTTACTAACCTAACATCATGAAACAAATTTCTTGCTTTGTCTTTAAAACATCATGGTTTGCCGCATGGTTCATGAAGATTATGCTGTATTTGGAGCGAATACGATAATTTATTATATTTGCAACAATAATGAAATTTTTATGAGATTAGGACCTAAATCTCGTTTTTTTTACTTACTTTTGCATCCGAAACAGGCAGATGGCAAAAATTACATCAATCTTTGTCATCTATTTTGAAATCTACAATATCCAATACCAATGAAAATCAAAAAGTTCCTTGCTATCTCGTTGCTGGCCATCAGTCAAACTTCCGGTGCCCAAGTGGTCATAAACGTCGATGCCAATCAAAGAGGCCCCATGATAAGCCCGGTGCACTACGGCATCTTCTACGAAGATATAAATCACGCGGCCGACGGGGGCCTTTATGCCGAACTGATCCGCAACCGTTCTTTCGAGGATGACTCGATTCCCTGCAACTGGAGAGCGATAGGCGACGCAAAGATCGCCTTAGTCAAAGATGGTCTGCTCAATGACGCCCAGCACAAAGCCCTCGATGTCGTCCTCAATCGTCGCGGCGACGGCGTGCTCAATGAGGGATTCTGGGGAATAAATGCCGTGAAGGGGCGCACCTACAAGTTGTCTTTCTGGGCAAAAAGCAAGGGAAAATATAAGGGAAAGATTACGGCCCGCCTTCAGTCTGCCGGCGGCCAGACGCTCGGCGAAGAAAATATCAATGTAGCCTTGTCGAGGGATTGGAAGAAATATACCGCTACGATCACAGCTACGGGAGATGACCCGAAAGCGGAATTCACGCTTACCTCCGACACTCCGGGAGAATTTCAGCTCGACGTAGTAAGCCTTTTTCCGCCTACATTCAAGAATCGGGAGAACGGTATGCGTCCGGATCTGGCCCAGATGCTTGCCGATATGAACCCCTCCTTCATGCGTTTCCCGGGGGGATGCTTCGTAGAGGGTCAAGGGAGTCCCGACAACGCTTTCAGATGGAAGCGCACCATAGGTCCTATTGAACAGCGCGAAGGACATGAGAACATCAACTGGGGCTACCGCACTTCCGACGGTATCGGATTTCATGAATACCTGCAGCTTGCGGAAGACCTTGGGGCGAAGCCGTTGTATGTGGTGAATGTCGGTATCTGGCACGGCGGTTGCACACCATATGACCAGATTGAGGAATGGATTCAGGAATGCCTGGACGCTCTTGAATATGCAAACGGCGACGTCAATACAAAGTATGGCAGGATGCGTGCGGACAACGGCCATCCCGCACCGTTCAATCTCGAATATATCGAGATAGGAAACGAGAACTATAACTTCAATATGGACGACAATTCCGACCAAAGCGATCATTATCCGGAACGCTACATACAGTTCTACAACGCGATAAAGGAGAAATATCCCGACGTGAAATGTATCGGAAACGTGGAGTCATGGGCTACGGATTATCCTTCATGGCGCAATGATTATCCGGTCGATATGGTAGACGAGCATTACTATCGCAATCCAAAGTGGTTTGCCGACAGGTTTAACAAGTATGACGACTACGACCGCTCCAAGCATAAGGTATATGTCGGGGAATATGCGGTGACCAGCAATTTCGGCGAGATCGGCAATCTAAACGCGGCTTTGGGCGAGGCGGTGTATATGTTGGGAATGGAGAATAATTCCGATGTGGTCGCGATGAACTCATACGCTCCTATATTTGTAAACGAGAACGATGCCCGCTGGCGTCCCGACATGATTCGCTTCAACTCCTCGGATGTAATGGGCACTCCCTCTTATTACGTGCAGCAGATGTTCCCCAACAATATCGGCCGTCAGGTGGTAAAGACAGACTGGACGTATGACCTCACGAAGCCTCGACAGACAGAGGAAGAGAAAACGCAGCCGGTACACGTCGGTCTTGCCAGTTGGGGAACCGACGTCGAATATCGGGACGCACGGCTGACTACGGACGGGAAGAGCGTAGATATAGCAGATTATGCGGCGTGGAATACTGTGTCCGGAAACTGGAGCGCCACCGCAGAGTTGATCGTGCAGACCGGCGATCAGCAGCCTGCGATGATCTTCTGTCCTACTGATATTCAGGCTGAGAAATACACTTTCACGGTCAAGGCAAAGAAAAACTCCGGTCTGGAAGGATTCATGGCTATGTTTGGATATAAGAATCCGAATACTTATCAATGGTTTAATGTAGGCGGATGGGGGAATACCCAGAATAATGTGGAGCAGTCGATAGACGGCAACCGCGTGGCGCTGTGCCGTGGAGAACGCTTTAGTGTGGAGGCGGGCCGATGGTATGATCTGCAGGTTGATGTAGACGGCGACAGCATCTGCTGCTATCTTGACGGGAAACTGAATCTCTCCTGCAAGTCGCTGAAGGGGAGCGCTATGGAGGGCGTCTATGCCTCCACGACCATCGACGATGCCGCGAAGATGATGTATGTGAAGATTGTCAACGTTGGCGACGGATATGCTGATGGCGTCATAAATCTCGCCAACTGCGAGGTGGATGGGGGCAGAATGGATGAGCTGCAGCTTATCCGCCTGAGTTCGGAGAGCGGCGGCGATGAGAATACTATCTCCAATCCCCGCAACATCTATCCCGTAAAAGCAGGCGTCAAAGCCGGAAACAATAATGATGTAGTCTTCGATGT
>JAIDTS010000515.1 GCA_029060585.1 Muribaculaceae bacterium | reverse complement strand
CTACTCATGGGCTTCTCGGCCATAGCGATGCAGACGTGGCCATACACGCCCTCTGCGATGCTCTCCTCGGAGCCCTCGCCCTTGGAGACATAGGAAAACATTTCCCCGATTCCGACCCCCGATACAAAGGAATAGACAGCAAGATCCTGCTCAGCCACGTGATCCGACTTATTCGCGAACGCGGCTATGAGCTAGCCAACTGCGACATCACCATTTGCGCGGAAGCCCCTAAGTTCCGACCGTATATCGACGAGATGAGGCAGACACTTGCCGATGTAATGAAGACCGACATAGACAATGTCTCCGTAAAGGCCACTACTACGGAAAAACTCGGCTTCACAGGTCGCCGCGAAGGCATATCAGCCCTCGCCGTCTGCCTCCTGCAGAACTCCCCGGCTCTTTAACTCACCCCTCTTTCCTTCCTCCCCTCCTCACTCCATACATTCTCAACACTGTGCTGAGGGCGTAAGCCCGAAGTCCCCCGAAATTCCCCGTTCTCAACATGACTCTAAACGAAAAGCAGACCCAGGCCATGGAGGCCACCGAAGGACGCGTACGCGTGGTAGCTGGAGCTGGTTCCGGCAAGACCCGTGTGCTCGCCCATCGCTTTGCTTTTATCGTTAATGAACTTGGCATCTCTCCCGGCAATGTCCTATGCCTTACCTTCACCAACAAGGCGGCTCAGGAGATGAAGCATCGCATAGCGGGAATGGTGGACCGTGGTAATGTCAACGACCTTATTTGCACCATACATAGCTTCTGCGTGAAGCTGCTCCGTAGAGAGATATATAAGTTGGGATATCCGAAAAACTTCTCTATAATCGACGAGACCGACGCCAAGGACCTCGCCCGGGAGGCGATGCAGGAGTTCGGGATCGACAGAAAGAAAAATACCGCCGAGCGCCTGCTTAAGGATGTAGCCGCCCTCAAGGGCTATGACCCTGACGGATATATCGCCAAATACCTTCTCCCGGGAGCCCCGATCGGAGCTCCAGATGTGAAGGTGCGTTACATTCAGCTGCAGCGCAAGCAGTTCGCACTCGACTATGACGATATCATCTACATGGCCACTTATATCCTCACCCACTTCAAGGACGCGAGGAAGTATTGGACGGAGAAGCTTAACTATGTGATGGTCGACGAGGTGCAGGACTGCAGCGGCGACGACTGGAAACTGATTGAGATTCTTGCTTCCCATCATGGCAACCTGTTTGTGGTAGGCGATCCCGACCAGGCTATCTACGAATGGCGCGGAGCCACGCCTAAGACTTTTGTCAATTTCAAGGCTGACACTGACGTTATCCTTGATATAAACTACCGTAGCACACCCGACGTGCTGGCCGTGGCAAACAGCATCATTGCCCACAATAAGAACCGTATCCGAAAGGAACTCATAGCGGTTCGCCTCAACGAGAGGCTCCCTGTGTGGATGCACTGCAAGAGCGAGAGCGAGGAGGCGGAGTGGATAGCTACGATGATCGAGAATAATGCCCTGCAGGGAAGTCGGTTTGTCGACAATGCAGTGCTCTACCGCAGCTCGTTTCTTTCCCGACGCATTGAGCAGGCCCTGCTGAAGAGAAAGATTCCCTATACCGTCTGGGGCGGAGTGCGCTTTTTCGAGCGCAAGGAGATAAAGGACATTATTAGCTATCTGAGGCTTACGGCCAATGAGAACGACGATATGGCGTTCACGCGAATCGTCAACGTGCCCGCACGTAAGTTCGGCAGCGTGACTCTCGGCAAACTGAAGAAACTTGCGGAGTCGGAGGGAGACTACCTTTACCCTACCCTCCGCCGGCACATCGACGAACCCGCCTTCGGCAAAAAACCGATACGCGAGTTCATATCCCTTATGGAGAATGCTCGCTCCATAGCGGAAGGACTGAAGGTGTCAGACCTTACGGAGAGGATCATGCAGACAAGCGGCCTCGACACCATGTACCGCACGGATGAGGAGGAGGAACGCCTCGAGAACGTTGCCGAACTGGTCAATTCGATGATAGAGTTCGAGGCTACAAGGTTTGAGGATGGAGAGTCCGACCTCTACCACTATCTGACAGAGATAGCCCTCTACACCAACACCGACCATCAGCAGGACAAGGACAAAGTTCGCCTTATGACGATCCATCAGGCGAAGGGTCTGGAATATCCGCACGTGTTCATCATGGGACTGACGGAGGGTGTATTTCCAAACCACCGGTCGATACGTGACCGCCGCATCGATGGCGAGGAGGAAGAGCGAAGGCTCATGTATGTCGCCGTGACGAGGGCGAAAGACATGCTCTATCTGTCCGATTCGGAAGGATACCTCAACGAGAGCGGAGCATTGAAATATCCGTCGCGCTTCATATCGGAGATAGAGAATGGCTTGATACGTATCGAAGGCAACCCCGACAAGACACTCCTGGAAGGAACAAAAAACATGGTCCGCACCCTCGACGAGGAACTCGGAGGAGGCGACACGGATGTATGGACAGCCGGCACGAAGGTTACGCACCGCATCTTCGGCGAAGGGACGGTAGAAAGCTACGACCCCGTATCCAAATCCTACAAAGTCCGCTTCGGCGAGAAAGTCCGCCAGCTCATCCCCACCGTCCTGAAACCCCAAAGTTAGCAACCCACTCTTTCTCATCCAACAGCACGACACCCCAACCGCAGCTGCCCCACTCATGCGATGTGGAGCGAAGCGAGCGAGCCTCTGCGCCCTCCGCTCCCGAGTGCAGTCCTCCAGAACGAATTAAAAAAATCCGCGTTCCATCCGCCCTATCCGCGCCTCCGGCAGGGCAAAGCCCGCAGCCGATCTGCGTTGCCTGCCCCTCCTTTCCCATCCAAAATATAATTCCCATCCAAGA
>JAIDTS010000514.1 GCA_029060585.1 Muribaculaceae bacterium | reverse complement strand
GCGTAGCCTATGGTACTCCCTGCTTGCTGCTGAATAGTTTCCTGCATCAGGGCCCTTGTACTTTGGATCTCTGGTCTTGAATGCTGTGCCCTCTGCCCCTCCGCCTCTCCGCGTGAGGCCCATTTCATAATTTTCAACTAAATTAGGAAAGAGCCCCCTTTTTCAGGAACACACATGGATTTCAAAATTTATCGGAAATATTTGGAGGATTCAAATATTATTCGTAATTTTGCATCGTGAAACCCACGCGATGTGGGGACTTCATCGGGCGAATACCAGAGTGGCCAAATGGGGCAGACTGTAAATCTGCTGGTTTATACCTTCGGTGGTTCGAATCCATCTTCGCCCACTTCGTCATTCATTCATTAATTCTCTATTTTTTTTCGGATTCCTTCGGGAATCCGTTTTTTTTACCCTCTGTGTAACTATCGCATCTTTTTTTTCGACTAATATAGCGAATCAAAAAACAAAATAATGACAATAAACCTTCGACATACGGAATCCACACTTCTCGGTCGGCTTAAGGAATTTGCCTTGATGTTCGCCGCGGCCCTCGGATTGGACAGCGATACAGAATCTCTCGAGGCTCGTTTCAATGCCTGCGTCAGGACTCACGACGCCATGATCCGCCGGATTTGCCTCGGCTACGCCCACACCGGTCAGGACCTTGAAGACCTTTATCAAGATGTGCTGGTCAATATCTGGCGGGGCATTCCGGCTTTCCGTGCGGATAGCTCCATGCGCACTTGGGTCTACCGCATCGCGCTCAACACATGTGTCTCGACGTTGCGCCTAAGAAGCCGTCAGCCTCTTCAGACTTCACTCGACGAGGTTATCCTTATCCCTGACCACTCGCAGGAAAAGAAAGATGCCGTCAAGGACCTCTACGAATGCATCGCTACCCTCGGCCCCATCGATAAAGCCATAATAATGATGTGGCTCGATGAGTACTCCTATGAGGAAATCGCCGACACAGTAGGCCTAAAGCGCAACAACGTCGCCATCCGACTCCACCGCGCCAAGGAAAAACTAAAGGAAAAGATAACAAAATAATGATAAATAATTAAAGTTTCGCAAGCTTATTATGTTGACCTTCAGTATCACATGCTATCGGTCCGCGAGCGAAGCGAGAGAGCCTCTGCCTCTTTGCTTCCGAGTTCCTCATCTTAAGACTTAAGACTAAAGACTGAGAACTTAACTGCTCAGCGAGCCCTTTGCCTCTCTGCGTGAGAATTTTCTGTACTTGCGAAAGTTGAATAAATAAGATGTTAATTTCAGTTGGCGCGCGACTCTAATTAATCATTAATAATTAATAATTAATCATTAAACAACATGGATAATCTCAAAAAAGACTGGCAGGATGCCGATATCGCCATCAGGCGTGAATCAGATTCATACGCCGCAATCATCAACGGCAAGAGGAAAACAGCTCTTCAGAACCTCGCAGACCGCTATAAGAGGTTTTCGATAATGGGAGTATGCCTCATTATGTTGAGCCTCAGCTATTGCTTCAATCCCAACATCTTCCCGGGTGATGTCCGGTGGCGCATTGCGATAAGTGTGATGTTTGCCCTTTATGCGTTGACGGCTTCGGTTATGGATCGCTGGCTCTATAATGGAATCCGCAGTATCGATGTGGTCACTATGCCTGTGTCTAAGGTGATTGAAAAGGCCTTGTTCTACAAAAAGCGTCATCTTCAGTTTATCGCGGTCCTGCTGCCGGTTGTCCTTGCAATTATCGGAGCTATCGCGTGGAAGGGCGACAACATCTACTTCCGCTTGGGTGTTCTCGTAGGGTTTATAGCTGGAACAGCTATAGGAATTTTTCAGCTCATGAACTTCCTCGCCGATTATCGTGCCATCACCTCGGAAGACTGATGTCCAACGTCCAACGTAAAACTCAAAACGTAAAACTCATAGCGAATCCCGCGCTCGTGTCCGTTACAGCCGGCACGAGCGCGGCTTCGTGTTTCGTCATATACGGATGAGTGAAGAGCATGGTGCTCGCAGCCCCTATGGCTGCTCCTGCCGCCGCATCCCACCAGTGGTGCTTCCTTCCATACACCCTTCCCCATGCCGTGTAGGTGGAAAGAGCATAGGCAGGGATACTCCACTTCCATCCGTATCTGCGCCCTATGTAGGTGGCTGACGCGAAAGTGACGGCTGAATGTCCCGAAGGAAAGGAATGACTGTTGCTGAAATCAGGACGCTGTTCTTTTACTAAATACTTGAGCCCTAACGTCACTCCGGCGGTGACCGCGGCCGACAGCGCACCCTCCTTCAGCCCCTCCCAGTCGCGCTCAATAAGTGTGACGGCAAGGGCGGTGGCAGGCAGGGCCACTGCGATCACGTCGGTAGAAGTCCTCACTCCCCTCTGCTGTTTGGTGGGAATGAACGTCAGCTCCTCGGCGCCGCATCCAATGGGCACAGCAAGGCATATCGCAAGTGTCATGACAACCGATATCAATCGCATTCTTAGGCAGACGTTTTTGCTAATTATTAGTCTGTATGTCAGTTTGTGGCCATTCATTTTGCAAATGTCGCGTTATTTTAGTAAATTTGCACCTGATTATTGACTGATGCGTCCTTCCCGAGGAATCGACGCCCACTATAAGTCTATATATTCATGAACGCAATTTTCGACCCTATAGTGTTCCGCACAGTCGAATATGTCATGATCGCTCTCGCTGTCATGGTCTTTGCGGGACTTCGATTCATAACGCCGGGCTACGGCATGTTCTATACCCCTAAGTGGGGCCCTTCGCTTGGCAACCGCCTGGGCTGGATCTTGATGGAGGCTCCGGTATTCATATGCATGGCCATCCTCTGGGCATGCTCTTCGCGCCGGGGTGA
>JAIDTS010000513.1 GCA_029060585.1 Muribaculaceae bacterium | reverse complement strand
GAATATAGAGGCGTCAGCTATGTCGCTCGACGAAACTGCCGCGCAAACGGATTCCTTGCACAGCGCTTCTCCTCCACATCATTCCGCTGCCAAAGCCTCCTCCAATCACAAGGATGGCTCTAAAGCTGAATAATGAATCTGATATCAACATAAATAAATCTATAAAGTAATGAATAGAAAAACTATCATAAAGTCTATTGCTGCCGCGGCAATGGTCATCTCCTCTCTTTCCATTGTCTCATGCCATGATGCTAAAGCCGGCAAGGAGGATGCGGAATCCTCGCTCAGTGAGCCACGTCCCGACGATGCGCTTGGCAAACTGATGCGTTCCCTTGCCGAAGGAGATGCTCCGGGGTTCGCAGCGCTCTGTGTCTATCCTATCGTGCGCCCCTATCCACTTAAGGATATAGAGGATTCCCTGGCGATGGTGGATTATTTTCCTATTCTGGTAGACATACCGCTTCGGGAGAGGATGAAAAATGGTAGAATCGATGAATGGGCCAACTATGGCTGGAGAGGATGGAGCATTGGCGACGACCGACCAATATGGTTCGACGACGGAGTCCAATTCATAGACTATCAGTCGCCTGCCGAGAAAGGCCTGCGCAACATGCTTGCACGTGAGGAACTGAAGACTCTTGCTCCGGCCTACCGCGACGGATGGACTCCCGTAATGACCCTTATCCAGACAGATGGTCGCTCAGTGATAAGAATAGATTCCAATGGCGACGATTACAGGATGATGGCATTCGACAATACTGTGGATGTGTCGGGAAAACCTTCGATTTATCTGCTCGGCTCTCTGCGTGAGGAGGGATCCGCCGGTTATCGAACATTCGAATTTACGGATTCCATAGGCACCAAAGCAGAATACAGCCCCGACAGCGAAGCCGCCGATAGAGTGTTCTTCTCAGGTCCGAAGGCCGACAGAAAGGAAATGAACGTACGCCAGGGTTACTGGCGCGATGTAGTACGCCACTAAAACTCACCATTCAAATCTTAAGACTGAAGACTTAAGACTGAAGACTAAAGACTGAAGACCCCAAACTACCTGCACATGACAAACGAAAAATTAGATCTTGCGTGGCGACTTGTAGAAAATACTGGTGCCAACGTCTTCATAACCGGAAAGGCCGGTACCGGTAAGACCACGTTTCTCAAGCGTCTTAAGGACGAGAGTTCCAAGAATATCGCGGTGCTTGCGCCTACCGGTATAGCTGCACTCAATGCGGGCGGCATGACCATACATAGCTTCTTCCAGCTTTCATTTTCCCCTTTCATTCCTGGAATCGGACAGTCAGGAGGCAATTCCCGTTTCAACAAATATTCGAAGCAGAAGATCAAGATGCTCCGTAGTCTCGATACTATAGTGATCGATGAGATCAGTATGGTGCGTGCAGACTTGCTCGATGCAATAGATGACAAACTGCGACGCTACCGCAATCCGGCTCTCCCCATGGGAGGAGTTCAGCTCGTTATGATCGGCGATATCCAGCAGCTTCCTCCAGTGGTCCGGGAAGAGGAATGGAGACTACTGGCGGAACACTACCGCAGCCCATACTTTTTCGACAGCCGGCTTCTACGGGAGACTCCATTCGAGACTATCGAGCTGACTAAGGTTTATCGTCAGAAAGACAGCGATTTTCTTGAGATCTTAAACGCCATCCGTGAGAACAGGGTGAATGAATCAGTGCTCCGCAGGCTGAATGCAAGATATATTCCAGGATTTGATCCTGACGACAGCGAACGCTACATTAGACTGATGACTCACAACCATCAGGCCCAGCAGGTCAACGACCGGCATATGGCCTCTCTGCGGACAAAGAAACATGTCTTCAAGGCACAGATTGAGGGTGATTTTCCCGAATTGATCTATCCGGCGGAAGAGGAGCTTCTCCTCAAGGAGGGTGCACAGGTGATGTTCCTGAAAAATGATTCGAAAGGGGCCCACAGATATTATAACGGTACGATAGGGCGCGTGAAGAGCATTTCAGAAGATGGAAAGATAATAGTGACGCTCGACGACGACACTCCTCCCATAGAAGTGGAGAGCGAAATGTGGGAGAACATGGCCTACGCCGTCGACGAGAAGACAAAGGAAATGAAGGAAAAGGTTGTCGGACGCTTCACTCAGATTCCCCTACGTGCCGCATGGGCCATCACTATCCATAAAAGTCAGGGACTTACGTTCGACAAGGCTATCATAAACGCTTCCGCTGCTTTCGCACATGGCCAGACCTATGTAGCGTTAAGCCGTTGCCGTTCTCTTGATGGGCTTGTGCTTGAATGTCCCCTTCCTTTCTCCGCTATAATTTCAGATCAGACGGTCACATCGTTCGAGCGCGAATGCAGTTCTCGTGAGGCTGATGGCTCGAAAGTAGCCGGACTGCAGGTGGAGTTCGCGCTCCGTATTGATCTTGAGATCCCCGACCTCACAGGACTCCGGAACGCATTGGATACTCTCCACCGTACGCTTCAGATGAGCCATGCATCGGCATTTCCAAAGTTGACCGCTGAATTCGGAGAGATGCTCGCTAACAGATTCAAGGAGATCTTCGATGTCTCTCTTCGCTTCCAGCTGCAGCTTCGACGCATGGCGGCCCAGGACACTGACTCAGATGCTATCTATGAGCGGCTTAAGGCTTCGGCCGCATACTTTATCTCTCAGCTGGACCCAATCGTTGATTTCCTCCGGAGCATTCCGCAGGAGGTAGACAGCAAGGAAGCCAGGAAAAAGTTTGAAGAGTCAATGGCGGCTGTTGAAAATGAGGTCAATCTTAAATATGCGTTCCTTCAGACTACTCTTGAGAAAAAACTCACTTCGAAGGAGTATCTGAAAATCAAGCGGGAGGTGTCTCTTGCCGACCCAAAATGGGTAAAGCCCGAGATCAAGGCAAAAGGCGTGGCAGCTAATGCAGACATTGATGATCCGGTGCTTTACCGCAAACTCGCGAAATGGCGTGCCGGGAAAGCTGCGGAAGAAGGAGTGCCTGCATTTCAGGTCCTTGGCAACAAATCTCTCGTTTTCCTCGCAAACGAGCGCCCGCAGACTAAAGAAGACTTGCTCGCGATTCCGGGTATCGGACGAATCAAGGCCGCTTCCTACGGAGCCGAACTCCTCGACATAGTGAATGAAAGAGCTTCTTCCGAATAGGAAGAGGCTCTTTAAATTAATCATTTATAATTAATCATTTTTCATTAGGAATAAGGTGCACATCCAGTTGCGGATACGGGAAGTGGACTCCTTTTTTGGGCAGTTCGGCATACATCCTCTGAGATATATCAAAAAACAGACCCCAATAGTCCGCGCTCTTGGTCCATGCCCTGACCGTCAGTATGACGGCACTGTCTCCAAGTTCCTTTAGGCCTACGAATACCGGCTGCGACGGATTGTTTTTCTCAACCCTCTCGTCCGAGTCGAGTATCTCCTTTATCGCGCTTGCTGCGTTCTCGTAGTCGTCGCCATACTGTATGGATACTGTCCAGTCAACTCTTCTCATAGGCTGGATCGAATAGTTGTTGATGCTACCCGATGAGAGGGCGCCATTGGGTATAAGGATGGTCTTGTTGTCTGGAGTGGTGATGACCGTATGAAACATCTGCATGGCCTTAACCGTGCCCGCAAAACTCTGAGCCTCGATATAGTCGCCTACTCGGTATGGTTTAAGTATAAGGATGAGGACTCCCCCGGCGAAATTCTGAAGCGTACCGCTGAGAGCCATACCGATTGCGACGCCGGCCGAAGCGAACAGTGCAAGAAACGAACTGGTCTCTATTCCGAGTATTCCGATTATCGTCACTACAAGGATAAAATAGAGAAGTATCTGGGTGAAGTTGAGTACGAACGTCGAAAGAGAGAGATCCACTTTTTTCCTCTCAAAGATATTTGAGAGTATCTTGTTTATCTTCCGTATGATGAATCGGCCGATGTAAAATACTGCGATCGCTATCAGCACCTTGAAGCTGAAGTTGACAAGGGTGTTGGCGATTT
This sequence comes from Muribaculaceae bacterium, assembly GCA_029060585.1. Next base: position 5,474 of record JAIDTS010000513.1, on the reverse strand, counting down.
TTGATATCGCATCCTGAAAGGAAATGGTCTTAAGCATCTCAATCGCTTTGGCGATGGCTCCAGTGTTTTCTGCAGTTAGAATCATATGTTTTTCAGTCTTAAGATAGGTTTATAGATAGAATTGTTCATTATTAATACGCCTGAACCATAAAAATAGTTGAATGAAAAAGGGATTGATTTCTCAATCCCTTAAAATTATTGATTATCGTTTTCTGTCTTTCTGAGCCGTCCGTGTCTCTTCAGAGATTCAGCGATTATCCACTGAATCTGTCCGTTGACAGACCGGAATTCCTGGGCAGCCCACTTCTCTACCTGCTCCATCATCTCCGGATCAAGCCTCAAAAGAAATCCCTTATTTTGCTGTTTCGCCATAGGCACTCCAGTTATTCATACTTAATACTTTATACTTTACACTTTTATCAATCGAACTTAGTTCTATTGATAAAGCGTTCCGGTATTAAGTACAGGCTGGGCGGGCTCGTCAGCACAGAGCACTACAAGAAGGTTGCTGACCATTGTGGCCTTCCTCTCCTCATCGAGTTCCACTATCTGTTCCTGGCTGAGTTGGTCAAGGGCCATCTTCACCATGCTTACGGCTCCCTCTACAATCTTCTCTCTCGCAGATATAATGGCAGACGCCTGCTGACGACGAAGCATGACGGCGGCGATCTCCGGAGCATACGCAAGATAATTCAGACGAGCTTCCACCACCTCGATTCCTGCCATTGCAAGCCGCTCGTTGAGCTTCTGCTCCAGCTGCTCGTTGATCTCATGCCCATCACTTCTCAGCGTTATTTCCTCATGCTTGTCGCCTTCTTCATCATAGGCATACTTGCCGGTGACTTCACGCAGTGCAGCATCGCTCTGGATGTTGACGAAGGCATCAAGAGCGTTAGCTATTGAGCCGGTCTGTCCGGCTGAAACGCCGCCACTCGTTACACTAATAAAAGATGTGGCGCCGGAGTCTACGTCAAAGACTGCTCTATAGGTATCCTTCACCTTCCACACAAGCACCATGCCTATCATGACGGGATTGCCGACCTTGTCGTTAACTTTAATAGGTGCGATATCCATGTTGCGGATGCGAAGCGATATCTTTTTCTTTGTCATGAAAGGATTAGCCCAATAGAAACCGGTGTTCCGGAATGTCCCGCGATACTTGCCGAAAAAGATCATGACCATGGCCTGATTCGGCTGCAGCACGAAAAATCCGCATGAAAGTATCACTAATCCGATCATTCCTACTCCGACAAGAATGCCGCTGAGCCACCATTCCTCTTCAGGAAGCACAAAAAAAGAAGCCACTACGACCACTGGAATCAGGATCATCATAGCCAGCATCCCGAAGCCGCTGACTGTCTTTCCCTCGAAGGGAATTTCTTTGTTCTCTTTCATAATGTAACTATTTATGTTTTTGACGTGTTAGTTCGCACTCAATCATATAATATTAAAACAATATCATTTCGATGCAAATTTATATAAAAATATTCTTACCTCCAAATATTATCAAAAAATTATTAATTGAATTTCTAAAATTATGATTTTTTGAGTAATTTTGCATATATAAAAAAAAGAGATGGCTCAGGTTAAAAACTTAATATTCGACTTCGACGGGACTCTCGTTGATACGGCTCCCTTGATCATCAAGACGATGCAGGCTACTATGCGCGTGATGAACCTTCCAATAAGAGACAATGAGCAATGCAGAGCCGTTATCGGTCTGCGGCTTGAGGAGATTCCCGATGTGCTTTGGCCGGACCATCCAGGTATAGGAGACGAATTTTCGAAAACCTATCGCAGTATCTTCAATGAGCTGAAATTTCCTCTTAACGTAGTATGCTATCCAAAGGTCACAAAGACTCTCAGAATCCTTCTTAGCGAAGGCTTTGGAATGGCTGTCGCAAGCAGCCGCAACCATAAGTCGCTAAATGAATTCCTTCGGCTTTTCGGAATATCAGACTGCTTCTCTACAGTGATTGGCGGTGACGACATAAAGAACGGAAAACCTGCGCCCGATACCGTTCTCGAGATTCTTAACATCGAAGGCTGGATTCCGGAAGAGACTATGGTGGTGGGAGACGCCGAATTCGATATCATTATGGGTAAGGAGGCCGGAGCGAAAACTTGCGCTGTTACTTACGGAAACGGAACGGACAGCGAACTAAGAGCCGCAAGACCCGATTTCATGATTCCCCGTTTCAGCGATCTTCTCAATATCTTGTAAGAAAAAATTAGGAAGGGAGAGCTCCAGCTCTCCCTAAGCGCATATGGGTATTCGAATTCATCCTAAAAATGGGACCTTAGTGCGTATTCGAACCTCATATGTGCGTTCTCGCACATAGTCAGAATGAGCCTATTTACACAAAGTATTATTTATTAATGATTTATAAACTTGGCATGGTGTTTGATTATAATATAGGCAAAATCACAAGATTATGTCTATTAAAACAATCATAAATATTGCCACCGCAGCCTTTATGTCGGCTATCTGCATTCAGGCCGATGCCGAAGATACTCCGCGACAGGCCCTGACGCTGAACGAAGTCATAGCCAGGGCTCAGGCTAATTCCCCTGCCGCTCAGAGTGCCAAGCATGCTTTCCTCGCTGCCGAATGGCAATATAAATATTATCAGGCAAACTATCTTCCATCTGTCACCCTGTCATCCTCCCCATTCCTCAACCGAGAGATCAACCGCATAACACTCAACGACGGTACGAGCGCATTCATTAAACAAAACCAGATAAACACAGACCTCGCCCTGACCATAAACCAGAATATACCCTTCACAGGAGGAACGCTGTTTCTCAAGTCTTCCCTCTCGCGTATCGATGAACTTGAACTCAGGAAAACTTCTTATAGCTCATATCCCGTCACTGTAGGTTATCGCCAGAACCTTTTCGGCTATAATTCCCTTAAATGGGATCGTCGTATAGAACCGTTAAGGTATCAGGAAGCCAAGAAGAACTACGATGAGGCTATGGAGCTCGTAGCGGCACATGCCTGCGGATATTTTTTCTCTTTAGTGGAGGCGCAGGCCAACCTGGAAATGGCTCGCCTGAACTTCGCTTCCGCCGACACTCTCTATCAGATGGCTCAGGGACGATACAAGATAGGAGTGATCAATGAAAACGATATGCTTCAGCTTGAGATCAACCGTCTCAATGAAGAGACAGCGTGCATGGACGCGGAGGTGCAAGTCAATGAGCAGACACAGTCGTTGGCTTCATACCTCGGTCTTGATGATATGTCAGACATAGTCCTGAAGCTCCCGGAGGAAGTGCCGGAAATAACGGTCTTTCTTCCGATCGCCGAGGAAATGGCTATGCGCAACGCCTCCCAGCCGGATTATTACCGGAGAATGAAGCTCGAGAGCGACAGCCGTGTGGCCCAGGCAAAAGGAAACACCGGGCTCCGAGCTGATATATACCTCCAGTTCGGACTTTCGCAGACTGCTGATCATTTTGAGTCCACATTCAGTCGGCCACTCCATCAGGAGTATGCAAGCCTCTCACTGTCTCTTCCAATTCTCGATTGGGGACGCGGCAAGGGACAGGTTAAAGTGGCGAAATCCCAGCGTGACCTTGTTTATACAGAGGCAGATCAGGGCATGAACGACTTCCTGCAGAATGTCAGGAAGATCGTCACGCAGTTCAACATGCAGCCCAAGAAAGTAGAGGTAGCATCCCGCACCAGCCGTCTCGCCTCCCACCGCTACGAGATAGCCCGGAAGCTATACATAGCAGGACGCAACACCATCCTCGACCTCAACACAGCCCTCTCCGAGAAAGATTCAGCAACCCGGGCCTACATCTCATCGATAAAGACCTACTGGACCTTATACTACACCATCCGCTCCCTCACCGGCAGTGACATCTTCAATTATCAATGATCAATTATTGATTCTTCACAAGCCCATGTCAGGTCGGAGACCTGGTGATTGTGACGAAACCCCAGACTTCAGTCTGGGGGAATCAATCCAGAAGCTCAGTAGCCTCGGAGAGGCGATTTGTGATAAATATTATAATGTTCAGTCTAACAATTCTCAATTCTAAATTCTAAATTAAAAAAAGTGGATATAAAACTAAAGAAAAAGCCTTGGTACTGGCGCTACAGATATCATCTGATTGGCGGACTCGCAGTATTTGTCCTGCTCGTCTACGGCATTATTTTGGCCCTGAATTCCGGCACTCCACGCATCGACAGGGAAACGATGACGATCACACCGGTCAAGGAAGACCGATTCCTTGAATATGTCGACGTTGAAGGAATAGTCCAGCCAATACTGACAGTAAAGGTTAACGCCCTCGAATCCGGTTTTGTAGACCGCATCGTGGCGGAGGACGGCGCAATGCTTGAGGCTGGCGACACGATCCTTATATTGAAGAATCCGGATCTCATGCGTACCATCCACGATGAGGAAGATGAATGGCGTCATCAGCAGCGTCAGTATCGCGAGCAGGAAATCGAAATGCAGCAGAAGTCAATCACACTTCAGCAGCAGGCTCTCGACGCCAACTATGAAATGAACAATCTCGACAACAAGCGACGCATCGCCCGCGAGGAATTCAAGATGGGAATGAAAAGCAAGGCGGAAATGGATCTTGCCGAAAGTGAATACGATTATCGAAGAAAGAAGACATCGCTTCAGCTTAAGAGCCTCAGCCACGATTCCGCAGCTACTGCGATACGTCGCGAATTGCTGGCAGGCGACATGGACCGCGCACAGACCAAAAGAGACCGAGCCGCGCGCCGTAGCGAAGACCTAATAGTCCGTGCTCCCGTATCGGGACAGCTCAGCTTCCTGACGGTCACGCCTGGCCAGCAAGTGCAGAGCGGTTCGAGTATAGGTGAATTGAAGGTGTTGAGCGACTACAAGCTTCATGTATCCCTCAACGAGTATTATGTGGAGCGTATTGTCCCGGGTCTTCCGGCTAAAATTGTATTGAAGTCGGAAAGTTATCCTCTGAAGGTCAGCCGTGTGGTTCCCGAGATCAAGGAACGTAGTTTCGAATCAGACTTAGTGTTTACCGGCGACCGACCCTCCAGCCTCCGGGTCGGCAAGAGTTTCAGAGCGCAGATTGAGTTGGGAATGCCTGAAAGCACGGTTGTTATACAAAGAGGAGACTTCTTCAGCGCCACCAATGGAAAATGGATCTACAAGCTCAGCAAAGACGGATCAAAAGCCATCAAAACCGAAATCGAGTTAGGCCGCCAGAATCCACAGCAGTTCGAAGTCATCTCAGGCCTCAGTCCCGGCGATCAAGGCATAGTCAGCGGCTACGACAAACTAAACGCCGCCGACGAGATCATTATACAATGATCAATTATCAATTAAAAGAATGCTCATATATAGTATTATTTTTTGGAAATTTCTTTACAAAACGACTCAGCTCGGAGAGCTGACATTATGCTGAAACCCCAGACCTCAGTCTGGGGAAACCCTAAAAAAAGTACAGTAGCCTCGGAGAGGCGC
>JAIDTS010000512.1 GCA_029060585.1 Muribaculaceae bacterium | reverse complement strand
TTGCCGATCATGTCCATCACCCACACTTCGTTCTTGTCGGCGATGGTGAAGGATTCTCCTTCAGAGGCATAACCGTACTGCTCCACGAGGCTTGTCATCACGTCGATCGCTTCCGGTGCCGACTTCGAGCGCTCAAGGGCTATCTGGATCAGTGAGCCGTAGTCTATGATGGCGTTTCCGGTAGTGTCGAGCAATTCCTCGCGTCCTCCCCAGGTGGTCTCGCCGATAGCTACCTGATACTGGTTCATATTGCCTACAACGTTGTAGGTCTCCTTCGGCTGAGGAATGTCGCCGAGGTATTTGCCGGTGTCCCATTCTACAACCTTGCGCATAGCACCATCCTTGTGTACAGCTGCCGGAGTATGCGAAAGATCGCCGTAGAGCGTGTGTGAGTCTGCAGCGTAGGTTATCATAACGCTCCCGTCGGCCGAGGCTTTCTTGCCGACGATGAAGTTGGTGCAGGCGAGCGCGGTGGCTGCCGACAATGCTATGGCCGCTGCGGCCATTGAAGTTCTCTTTATCATCATAATTTACTGTAAATCTTAAATTAAATACGTCCAACGTCCAACGTAAAACTCAAAACACCTTGATCGATGTCTTGCGGTTGCTGTAGGGGAATACCACGTTGATGGTCCGTTTGGCCGCGTCATAGCTGTAGCCATATTGCCTGATTGCCTTAGCCGAGACCATTCTTTCGAGTCTGTTGCCGTCAAGCTCTACTCCTTTTGGATTTGCGACCCCTACGATCTCGAGGGTGATCATCCTCACCTCAGGCATTCCTCTATAGCTTCCTTCAGAGTCGATGTTGACGTAGATTTCGTTTCCTTGCTTGGAGCCGCTGAATGTGGTCAGCTGATACTCGCCGTCCTCAAGCGATGAAGGAGACTGACGGTCGTCGTCGAAGAGCTGGTAGTTGCTCCATTCCTTCCTCGGGAAATATTTGACGGTAAGTAGCGTCGGGTCGTACTCCGACGTGTTCTCGATTTTCTTGGGATACTGTGGGATGAAGCTTCCGGCCTTGACGAAGAGAGGGAGTGTGTTAAGTGGAGCCGCCACTGTGGCTGTAGTGCCTCCCTGGAAAGTCTTCGCAGGATTGTTCCAGTCGATCCATGTTCCTGCCGGAAACACTACCTTGCGGCTCCTTGCTCCCTGGGTCATGACCGGTGCTACTAGCACCTCTTCACCCCAAAGGTATTCATCGCTGATATTTGCGTATTTCCCTTTGTCTTCGTTGTCTCCGTGGAAATTGAGTGTGCGCATGAGAGGCATGCCGTAGGCTGAGTTCTCATAAGCCAGCGTATAGTTGTAGGGAAGCCATTCATAGCGCATCCGGATGAACTTCTTGATTATAGACTCCTGCGTCGGGTAGTGGTAGGGCTCCGGACGGTCTTGTGCGTGGGTGCGGAGTATCGGAGAGAATGTCCCGGCCTGAATCCATCTGACGTATAGCTCCGGATCGTAAGGCTTGTCTGGATCTACTGCGAATCCACCTACGTCGTTGCTCATATATCCAAGTCCTGAAAGTCCTGAATTGAGCATCAATTTGTTCTGAGCCTGAAGCCCTCCCCATGAGCGTGACACGTCGGATGTCCAGGGGAATACACCGTAGCGGTGAAGTCCGGTTGTGCCTCCCCTCATCATCAGCATGGGGCGCATATCCGGGAAGTCCTTGCGCAGCCCGTCGTAGATCATCTTGCTCCATTCGTTGCCGTAGACGTTGTGGTATTCCTCGGCGGTCTCGCCGTTGGCGTGCACTATCTCGAGCGGGTGCACCTCAGGTTCCCCTAAGTCACCCCACCATCCTGACAGTCCTTCGGCAGTAAGCGGTTTCATGCGGTCCCACATCCATTGGCGTGTGTCGGGATTTGCGATGTCAAACATTCCGGCGTCTCCCACCCAGGTGGTGACATCTTTTGTCTTTCCGTCGGCGTCCTTGGTCAGGAGTCCCTTGTTCTCAAGTAGGGTATAGTTGTCCATCGCGCCTGTCTTGTTGATGTAGGGCTGATGGATGGGCACGATGTGTATACCCTGTGCGTTCATGTCGTCGAGCATCTTCTTGTGGTCGGGCCATTGCTTCTTGTCCCATTCGAGGCGCCCCATATCGGTCTCGACTCCATACCAGTAGAGGTCGAGCACCATTCCGTCTACGGGATAGTCCCTCTGCTTCAGCGAGTCGATCGCTCCATAGGCCTCGTTCTGGTTGTGGTAGCCGTATTTAGAGGTGATGTAGCCCATTGTCCAGAAGGGAGGGAGGGGCTGCTTGCCGGTCAGTTCGGTGAATGAGAATGTGGCGCTCGCGAGGGTGCCATCCCCTCCGTTGATGAAGTAGTAGCTGAGTGGCTTACGCGATATTGTACGGTAGAGTATGGTGTCTGTTCCGAGAGTAAGCCGTGCCTTGGCGTAGTCATCGATCAGAAGTCCGAAACCATTGTCGCTCACAATATAAGGCATGTTGATGTTGGCCTGGCTGAGACGTTCGTCGCCGTCCGTATATCCATAGTTGGCGCGGTTCCACAGCATCATTTCCGTTCCGTTGAGCGTCAGGCTGTGTCCTCTTTCCCCTGTCCCGTAGAAGTTGTCACCCTCAGGAGTTAGGAATGAAAGAGTCTGCTCGCTGCCGTCTGCCTTCACTCCGTCGGCTTCCGAAAGCAGTAGGTTGCCCTCCTGGTCGTAGAATGTCACCTTGCCGTTCTTTTTGTCGACTTCCACTTTCGTCGTGGGAGACTCGATGACGAATCTGTCTGCGTTGGCCCATGAGTGGATGTTCCCTTTCCGATCGGTCTGCATGGCTGCCGCTTGTGTTGCTGTCGGTGTCGGTGCCTCGAGGCTTTCCAGTTCGCAGATGCGGAAGACGTCGTTGCTCAGGGGAATCACTTCGATCACTCCTTTGCCGGTGACTACTCGGTAGGTTTCATTTGTTGCTTTCTCCGTATGTGCGGAGAAGGCGGCTGCAGCCGTAGCCGCAGCCGCCATCGCTATGCAGATGGATGCTTTTCTCATAAGTCAGACTTAACTCAAATTGTCAGATACTTAAGACTCAAGACTCAAGACTTAAGACTTACAGCTCGATATCGCCGTCTACGATCACGTGCCAGGGAAGTCCGTTGACAGCCAATGTCTCCAGGAATGGATCAGGATCGAATTCCTCAACGTTGTGTACACCCGGCATAACCCATTTACCGGTCAGGAACATCATGGCTCCGACCATGGCCGGAACGCCGGTTGTGTAGCTTACAGCCTGGGCGCCGGTCTCTTTGTAGGCCTCTTCGTGAGAGCAGTTGTTGTAGATGTAGTAAGTAGATTCTTTACCCTGTTTGTCTATACCGCGGATGCGGCAGCCGATCGAGGTCTCACCGGTGTAGTTCTCTCCGAGGGAGCCGGGATCGGGGAGCACGGCCTTCAGGAACTGGATGGGTATGATCTCCTGGCCGTTATACATCACCGGATCGATTCTTGCCATGCCTATGTCCTGGATCACGCGGAGATGGGTGAGGTATTCCTGGCCGAATGTCATCCAGAAGCGTGCACGCTTGATGGTCGGGAAGTTCTGCACGAGGCTCTCAAGTTCTTCGTGGTAGAGGAGATAGCTTTCACGCTCGCCAATGTTGGGATAGTTGAGGGGCTTGTGGATCTCGAGGTTCTCGGTCTCCACCCACTTGCCGTCTTCCCAGTATTTCCCTTTCTGGGTGATCTCGCGGATGTTGATCTCAGGGTTGAAGTTTGTTGCGAAAGCCTTGCCGTGGTTGCCGGCGTTGCAGTCTACTATGTCGAGGTAGTGCATCTCTTTGAAGTGATGTTTGGCTGCATAGGCAGTGAAGACTGCGCTCACACCGGGGTCGAACCCGCACCCGAGGATAGCCGTCAGTCCTGCGTCTTCGAAGCGCTTACGGTAGGCCCACTGCCAGCTGTATTCGAAATGAGCTTCGTCCTTGGGCTCGTAGTTGGCAGTGTCAAGGTAGTTGACTCCACACTTCAGGCACGCCTCCATGATGGTCAGGTCCTGATAGGGCAGGGCCACGTTGATGCAGATGTCGGGTTTGTGTCGGTTGAAAAGCTCCACGATCTGGTCCACCTCGTCAGCATCGACGCTGTCTGTAGTGATATTCTTTGCGCCGATCTTGGCTGCGAGAGCGTCGCATTTTGATTTCGTACGGGAGGCGATCACGATTTCATTAAACACCTCGGGATGCTGTGCGCACTTATGCGCTACAACTGTGCCGACGCCGCCGGCGCCGATGATAACGACTTTTCCCATTCTTTATTTCTGTTTCTTATGTTTTTTTGTCTGCAAAGATAATAAAAAATGGGCAGAAAAATCAGTTTTCTGCCCATTTTATTGTTGAAAAGTTGTAAAAGTTTATCTTCCCACAAGAATCACAGGCTGTGGCGGCGTCAGCCCTATGTACTGGAATCCAGGGTTTTCTCGCTTGAAAGTGGTGAGCACGTTGCCGAGCGAGTCTATGTAGGAGGCACTTCCGGCTATGATATAGAATTTGTCCTTGCCGTCCGTTGCTATGACAGGAGTCAGGGTGCGATCTTTCTTCAGGTCTTCAAGCATGGAGTTGGCGTTGGTAGTCATCTTAAACATGGCCACAGCCAGTCGGTAGGGGCCGGATTGAGGCCAGACGCTTCCCTCGATGGGCTTGATGAGAGTATGTTGAAGCTGGACGGAATCTCCTGCGATGACGTTCCAGCGCGTTGAGCTTTCGTTTAGCAGCTTGTGGCCTCCCGTCAGCAGGTCATCGTCGGGATCCTTCTGTTCCCGCTTGCTCTTTGCCGCCTCGTAGGCCTGCTTGTATCCCTTCTCTGTAGGCTTACAAGAATACATCATCCCTCCAAGCAAGGACATCATCAGCGTTAGCCTGAGCAGACTCTTAAATTTTGATGCGTGTGCCATAAATTAATCATTAATAATTAATCATTAATCATTGAGTTTGAGTATCTTCGTTGCTCGTGAAGGAAGCTTCAGTGTCTTGTCTCCGTCGCGCAGGATTACGCACTCCCCGCTCAGTATATCCGTGTAGCGGTCTCCTTCGTCGATGATTTCCGCGTATCGGCTCATGTCGAGATCAAGGTCGTCGTCCTTTCCGTTGAGGATAACGATGACTTCCTCCGGACCATAGCTGCGGCGGTAAAGATAGACCCCGTTGGTAGGCATGAAATGCTTCATGTCCCCCTTGCTGATGGCGTCGCTTGTCTTGCGCCAGCTGCATATGGCCGATATGAAGTCGAATGCCTCGTTCTGGAGGTCGCTGCGTTCCTTAGCGTCAAACTGGTTTTCGTTGTCTCCTTTGAACCCTCCGGGCACATCGCGGCGCACGAATCCGTCGGAACCCTCCTTGCTGCCGTGCATCAGCAGTTCCGTCCCATAGTAGATCTGCGGTATGCCGGGCACTGTCAGCAACATGGCTATAGCTTGTTTCCAGGCGTCGAGGTCATCCGGCATCTCGAGGATAAAGCGGTCTGTGTCGTGGTTGTCGAGAAATCGCAACACATTCATCGGGTTGGCATAGACATAGTCGAGTGCGAAATGGTCGTAGATCTCGTTGATGCCGTTCCATGACTGAGAGTCGATTTTGAACGGTTTGAGGTCGGCGCATAGGATGCTGAGAGGAAAGTCCATGACTACGGGAAGTCGTGTGTCGATTCCCTTGGAGGCGGCTATCGCCGACCCCGTCTGCCAGAACTGTTCTCCGGCCGGACTGCCATACCAGCACTCTCCCACGATGTTGAAGCCGGGATATTCAGTCATCACGGCGTCGATCCATTCTCCCATCTTCTCCCGGTCTGCATAAGGATATGTGTCCATTCTGATTCCATCTATCTGTGCGTCTTCTATCCAGAATATCGAATTCTGGATGAGATACTTCATAAGATGAGGGTTCTTCTGGTTGAGGTCTGGCATTGATTCGACAAACCAGCCGTTGACCGTCAGGTCCTTGTCGTATTCTGAAGCGTATGGGTCGGTGATGGTCGAGAGTCGGTAGTTTGTCTGCTGATAGTCGTCCTGATGGTTAAACCAGTCGCTGGCCGGAGGGTCGAGCATCCAGGGATGATGGCTGCCCGAGTGGTTGAAAATCATGTCCATGACCATCTTTATGCCTCGCTCGTGCAGGCTCTCCGTGAGCGCCGCGTATTCTTCATTGGTGCCGAAGCGGGGATCTACCCTGTAATAGTCGGTTGTGGCGTAGCCATGGTAGCTGCCTCCCGGCATGTCGTTCTCCAGCACAGGGTTGAGCCAGACGGCCGTGACTCCCAATGAGTCGATATAGTCGATATGGTCTGAGATTCCCTTCAGGTCTCCTCCGTGCCGGGCGTTCGGATTGTCGCGGTCTATAGCGGCGGCGTTCCTCAGTTTGTTGGCTTCCTGATGAGTCTCCCCTCCTGATGCGAATCTGTCGGGCATGATCATGTAGAGCACGTCTGCAGCAGAGAATCCCTGCGCTCCCTTCATTTCCTTGCGTGCCTTCAGCTCGAAGTCGCGTGTTATCGTCTTCTTCCCGGCGTGCCACATGAGCTTCATAGTTCCGGGACGGGCTTCAGGAGTTATGTTGAGGTAGATATACTGCCAGTTGGGACTCCCGTCAAGCCGGGCAATGGAATCCACCGTGACGCCGGGATAATCCGTGGAGAATTCAGCATCGCGGATGTCTGTGCCGTGAACCTGCAGCTGGAGCGAAGTGTCGCACATTCCCGTCCACCAATAAGGAGGGTCTATCTTGTCTACAGAAATGGCTGCCACGGCCTGTGAGGCCATGGCAGCGCATATAAATAGTGCCTTATGTCTTTTCATAAATAGAAAACTGTCTTAACTTCCAACGTCCAACGTCCCACGTCCAACGTCAAACGTCCAACGTAAAACGTTAATCAATCTGAATGATAGCGAAGGGAGAGCGCTCCCAGAAGGCCTTTGGATTGGTGATCTTCACGCTCTGGGTTCCGTTGGCATTGTCGATAATCTCGTAGCTGTCCTTAGGAACGTTGCCCCAGATCTTGACTTTCTTACCTCCTGTGTTGATGACGCTGAGCGTACGCTTGTCGGCTGCCGTGAAGTAGTTCTCATTGAAGTCGCCCTGGAGCACCTTTGTTGCGCCGAGGAATTTCTTCTCAAGAAGGCCGTTCTGTTTCAATTCCTTGTTGGTGCCGATGGCGTAATATACGCGGTTGGCGAGGTTCTCGGCAGCAGTGGCTTCCGCCTGGGCCTGCTCGCGAGCCGCTGTCTCTGCCTGAAGATCTTCCTTGCCCTGTTCCACCTGGGTGTTCAGGTTGGCTATCTCGGCGTTGGCGTTGTCAAGCTGGGTATTGAGCTGCATGATCTTGAGCTCCTGATTTTCAATGCGGGCCTGAAGGTCGGAGATGGTCTTTTTCAGGACTGAATTCTCTCCGCTACTCTTGTCAAGGCGTGCCTGCATCTGGTTGAGAAGGTCTCGGTTCTTCTGAAGGCGTTCCTTGATGCTCTCGAGGTTCTGTCTCACCTCCGCGCGGCGGTCGAACTTCTCTCCCCCCTTGTCCATGCTGTAGAGCAGACCCTCCTGCATGTTGATGGAGTCGAGACCGGCATATATGTCGCCCATGAGTAGGAGCAGAGAGTCGTTGAACGACGATGCCTGCTCATATTGGGCTGTCACAACCTGCAGGGAGTCTTCCGTGCTTTTGCCTTTTTCGCCGCTACATGCAGCCAGCATGACTGCTCCTATAGCGCATAGAGGAATTATTTTCTTCATAGTCATTATAATTTATGTAATTTTATTTTCAGGTTAATATCCAAAATATCTCTTTGAGATATATGGGGCCACTTTTTAATTATGCATTATGAATTATGCATTATTGATCCGCTCCTTTGACGACTATAACAATCTCCCCCCTTGGAGTGTTCGCGGCGAAATACTCGGAAAGTTCCTTGAGCGTTCCGTTATGAAAAGTCTCGAACTTTTTTGAAATCTCGCGCGCCACGCAGGCCTCCCTCTCCTCTCCGAAAGCTTCGGCGAGCTGACGCAGAGTCCGTGGAAGCCTGACCGGGCTTTCATAGATAATCACCGTGCGCGTCTCCAGAGCGAGTTGGGCGAGGCGTGTCGCCCTCCCTTTCTTGAGGGGCAGGAATCCTTCAAAAGTAAATCGGTCGCATGGGAGCCCGCTCCCTACAAGAGCCGGTACGAAGGCAGTCGCCCCGGGAAGAACTGTCACCTCGACTCCGGCCTTGCGGCATTCCCTGACGAGCATGAAGCCGGGGTCTGAGATTCCAGGGGTTCCGGCGTCGGAGATCAGTGCTATATTCTCTCCGGCTTCAAGACGCTCCGTAAGATTCCTCACCGTGGCGTGCTCGTTATATTTATGGTGGCTCTGCATCGGGGTGTGTATGTCGAAATGCTTGAGAAGCACGCTGCTTGTGCGCGTGTCTTCCGCCAGAATCAGGTCAGCCTCCTTGAGGACACTTACCGCTCGGAATGTCATGTCGTCAAGATTCCCGACCGGCGTAGGTACGATATACAGCATAAAATTATTCTCTGAAGTTAGGCCTGAGTATGTCCATGAATGCGGCGACATGGCTGTTCTCCGGATCCCATTCAAGCTCGCTGTAGAAATAATCCTCTATGATGGAATAGTCTTCTATTCCCTCTAAGAAGTCGAGGGTGGAGTCAAACATCTTCATGTTGCCGTTGAAAAGCTCTCTCGCATAGAGGAAGCGGTCGTTGAGCGAGAACGATGCCCTGAGCTTGGCCTTGCGCTGGGGGTTGGCTGGAACTGAAGCGTCGCTCTTCTCCTCTGTTGCTTTGTTTTCGTGAGTGTCTTCTTCCAGCTGATTCTTTTCCGGCTGATTCTCTTCCTGCGCTTGAGGAGTGGTCTCATCCTCGGGCGAGGAGTCCGGCGTCTCCTCTTCCATGTCGAAATGTAGATCGCTGGGTGTGGTGGCAGCCTGCGGATGGAACTCCGTGGATTCTTCGAAAGAGAGTAATATGTCGTCTTCCTCTATTAGGGCAAGATCTTCGGGGGTATTGTCTGCGTCGTCTTCTCCGAGGTCGGTGAGCGCATCGATGGTCCGGGCTGCCGATTCATCGTCGGATTCGGGATGCTCTATGTTGAATACTACCTCCGGAGCAGCCGGGGGTGGAGTCGCCGGCGCTGTCATTACGAAATCCGCATGCGGGGGCTCTGAAGCAGAGGTCGTAGACTGTTCCTCAAGCGTCTCAGCCTGCTCGGCGAGCTCCGCGGCCTTCATGTTTAGAAGAATATATGTTTCCGGAAGCGGATTTCCGTCCCGTATTATTCTGAGCAGACCTTCGATCTCGATGGCCTTCTCAAGCATGCTTGTCACCATAGAATTTTCGTAAATAAAATGTTTTATACTTTAATAACAAATTCCGGCTCATTTGTTATATGATATATGTACACAAAGTCTTATATTTCTCGAGTGTGTAGAATAATTATGAATTGTGCATTATGAATTATGCATTAAATATTAACTTCCATGAAGAAGATAATCCCCCCTTCAGAGCTTATCATAAATGAAGATGGCTCCGCGTTTCACATCCATATCCGTCCTGACCAGCTAAGAGACAATATCCTCCTTGTAGGCGACCCCGGCCGAGTGTCGATGGTGGCCGAGATGTTCGATTCCATCGACTATGATGTCCAGTCGCGTGAGTTCCACTCTGTAGCCGGCAAATATAAGGGCAAAGACATCATGTGCATCTCTCACGGAATCGGCTCTGACAATATTGAGATAGTGGTCACTGAACTCGACGCCCTCGCAAACGTCGATTTCAAGACCCGTGAGGTCAAGCCTGATCACCGTACCCTCAACATGGTGCGTGTAGGCACTTCCGGCTCCCTTCAGCCCGACCTTCACATCGGCGACTATGTCATAGCCTCGAAGGCTACCGGCACCGACGGCATCCTCAACTACTACGCCACGCGCGATGAGGTCTGCGACCTTGATTTCCAGCGTGAGTTCATGCGCCACACTGGCTGGCTTCCCACATGGGCGGCTCCATACACAGTCGATGCCGATGCCGAGCTCGTAGAGCGTATCGGTCGCGACGACATGGTGCGCGGCTGCACAATATCGGCTGTCGGATTCTACGCTCCGCAAGGCCGTCAGGTACGCCTTCCTCTTGCTGACCCTGACCTCAACGCCAAGATCGAGAGTTTCCGCTATCAAGGTCGTCCCGTGACCAACTTCGAGATGGAATCCGGTTGTCTCCAGGGCATGGCCAAGATGCTCGGACACCGCGCAATGACGGTCTGCTGCATCATCGCCGAACGCACTGCCACCAAGGCCAACACCGACTATAAGCCCCGCGTCCGCGAGCTCCTCGAAACTGTCCTCGACCGCTTCTGACCCTCCTGACAAAAGCTCCGTGTGCCCTCTGTGACAACTATCATAATCTTATAAATATCATAAAAATTATAAAAAAAACGAAAATACTCCCTGAGATTTTTGCAAGATTCACTCTTTTTATGTAACTTTGCATTCGCTTCGAGGCAGCTGAGTCTGCCTGCTGCATGTGATTGCCTTATGGTGTAATGGTAGCACACCAGATTTTGGTTCTGTTTGTCCAAGTTCGAATCTTGGTAAGGCAACCTC
>JAIDTS010000511.1 GCA_029060585.1 Muribaculaceae bacterium | reverse complement strand
TGGCGGTCGCCGTCGAGAGTGATCACGCCGTCATTGTTGTAGTCGTCCCAGATGAAGTCACCGGGCTGAGCTGTCGGAAGAACAGCCTGACCTGCAGCACGGGCAGCGTCGATCTGAGCCTGATTCTGCCAGATACCGCTGTGGCTCATACCGCTGAAGTAGCCGATGGGGTGACCAACTTCTACGAGAGATACATAAGAGGAGTTCTGGAAAAGTGAGCTACTCTTGTCATCACCGATTTTACCGGAGGCAGTAGCCAGACGAGTCACCTTATTCTTGTTGTAGGCTGCGTTGACGTTTACATGATAGAGGAATTCTCCTCCAATATTGTCACTCCATGAGAGGGCCAATTCGACACCCTGGTTGCGGACGTCACCACCGTTGATCATCGCTGCCTCTTCATATCCAAGCACGTCGTTGAGAGGAGCCTGTACAAGCCAGTCCTTGGTGGTCTTGCGATACCAGTCGAAAGTCAAGGCCAGACGGCTCTGGAGGAAGCGTGCGTCAAAACCGAGGTCCCACTGCTCGGAAGTTTCCCAAGTCAGATTCTCATTGGGAACGTTCTTCGCGTATGCACCTGTCTGATATGAACCTTCAACTGTCTGAAGCATATCACTGCTGAACTTATAGCCGTAGTCGGCATAGCCTGTCGGAGAGAAACCGATATTTGAGAGATAGTAGAAGTTACCAACCTGGCAGTTACCGTTCTGTCCCCAGCTTGCACGGATCTTGAAGAAGTCCATCACGTTGTAGGCGCTTTCCATGAAACTTTCGTTGGTAAGTACCCAACCTGCTGATACGGAGGGATAGGTATGCCAGCGGTGACCGCGCGCGAAGTTGTTAGAACCGTCGCGACGTACGATTGCAGTCAAGAGATACTTCTCATCGTAATTGTAGTTAAGACGGCCAAAGAACGATGCGATGCTTCCTGCCTTAGGATTGTCATAGCCGCTATAACCTGTCATATTAGACATATTGGAAGGAATAGTAAAGTCCCATCCATTAAGCACCAACGAGTTGAGATCAGCTGCATTATCACTGAACGCCATACTCATGCCGGTAGCCCAATTGGATTTTTCAAATGACTGGCCTATGAGGACATCAATATTGTTATTGCTGAATGAAGGAACCACATAAGAAATTGTGTTCTCAACAGACATACTCGAGCTCTGATAAGCGCTCTGATTCAGACCATAGTTTGAGCTTGAACCGGTAGAGCTGGCAGAATAAGGCTTCGATGTGCTGCGGCTGTTGCTTGCACTGTATCCGGTATTGATCTGGCCACGATACTTAAGATTCTTTATCGGTTCGATAATCCAATAGAATGTAGCTCCTACTCCAAAATCCCGATTACGGTTAAGGGAGTTATACATACCATTGATAAAGCCTTCATACGGGTTGTTGAAGATATTGGTACTCCATCCGGCACCATCCTTCTCATAATTCATCGGGCTTCCATCTTCACGGAACGCCGGCATGAGAGGTGAATTTGCGTAAACGGGCTGCATTATATTCCAATATCCGTTGCCCTCAGCCAAATCATGACTTGAGTGATACCAATAAGACGCATTTTCACCTAAAGTGATAATGTTATGGTCATTACCTTTCAAGAGGACATGTTCGGAATTGATACGGCCGCCGTAACGCTTATAGTCGGAAGCGTTGCTTCCGCCAAGGATACCTTCCTGATCACTGTAATTGACCGAGATAGAGAACTTACTGCGATCTGTTCCTCCGGCGAGGGTAACTGCATGGCTCTGCTGGAAAGCGTTTTTGTTGCGGTACAGTCCAAACCAATCCTCACCTTGCCAACCTGCATTTACCTTATCAAGGATATACTGAGGAACAAGTGTACCCCAGTT
>JAIDTS010000510.1 GCA_029060585.1 Muribaculaceae bacterium | reverse complement strand
CTCGTGATCGAGAAAGCAGTGATGTAATGACACAAGCTGTAATCACAGGTATAGCTTCTTACGTGCCCGACGACATCCTGGACAACGAGATGCTGTCGGAGATGGTAGATACCAACGACGAGTGGATCACGACTCGCGTCGGCATCAAGGAACGTCGCATCCTGAAGGACGAAGGAAAGGGATCGAGCTGGCTCGGCATCCAGGCGGTGAACCGCCTTTTCGCCGATTACAACATCGATCCCCTGAGCATCGACCTCCTGATATGCCCGACATCCAATCCGGACTACAGATTTCCCTCCACGGCATCCGTAATAGCGCACGAATGCGGCCTTAAGAAAGCGTATGCCTACGATATCCAGGCGGCATGCGCGGGGTTCATCGTCGGCATGCAGGACGCCAGGGCCTATATTTCTTCCGGCCTCTACAAGAGAATTGTAGTGGTATGCGCCGAGAAGATGAGCTCGATGACGGACTATGAGGACCGCCAGACATGCCCTCTCTTCGGCGACGGAGCGGGAGCCGTGCTTGTGGAGCCATCCGATGATCCCACACTCGGCGTCATGGATGCAGAAATCCATGTAGACGGATCAGGACTGCCACACCTGCTGATGAAAGCGGGAGGCAGCGTCAAGCCGGCATCGCACGAGACAGTCGACGCGCGCGAGCACTACGTATATCAGGAAGGACGTGCCGTCTACAAGCACGCTGTCTTCGATATGCTGCGCTCGTCGCTGACCGTAATGCAGCGCAACGGACTGGACGCAGAGTCGCTGGACTGGTTCGTGCCCCATCAGGCCAACCTTCGTATCATCGAGGCCATCGGAGGCCGCATCAAGCTTCCGGAGGAGAAGATACTGGTGAATATCCAGAAGAGAGGCAACACATCTGCGGCTTCAATTCCAATCTGCCTCGATGAGTACAAGGATAAACTCCACAAGGGCGACAAGATAGTGCTGACAGCGTTCGGCGCAGGCTTCACATGGGGAGCGATGTATCTTGTATGGGCGATAGACTGATGCGTAGCGCGTAATTCATAGCGCGTGAGGCGATAGATGATAAAAAAAAGAGAGAGGCTTATTTGCCTCTCTTTTTTTTGTATGCCATTATTGGGCCAGCACGGGGTAGAGCCGGAGCTCTACCCTCCTATGGGGGATAAAAAAAGGCACCCTTTGAAAGGATGCCTTTTGATATTGGGAACAGACGGGGATTAGCCGTTGTACTTCTTCATTACAGCGATGAGGTCAAGCACCTTGTTGGAGTAGCCGATCTCATTGTCATACCAGGAGATAACCTTTACGAAGTTGTCGGTCAAGTATACACCTGCGTTTGCGTCGAAGATAGAGGTGAGGGGGCAGCCGAGGAAGTCAGAGCTTACAACAGCGTCCTCAGTGTAGCCGAGTACACCCTTGAGTTCGCCTTCAGCAGCTTCCTTCATGGCAGCGCAAATCTGCTCCTTAGTAGCGGGCTTCTCGAGGTTGCAGGTGAGGTCAACTACAGAAACGTCGAGAGTGGGGACACGCATAGAGATACCGGTGAGCTTACCGTTGAGCTCGGGGATCACTTTGCCTACAGCCTTAGCAGCGCCGGTAGAAGAGGGGATGATGTTGCCGGAAGCGGCACGGCCACCACGCCAGTCCTTCATAGAGGGACCGTCTACAGTCTTCTGAGTAGCGGTAGTAGAGTGAACGGTAGTCATAAGACCTTCCTTGATACCGAACTTGTCGTTGAGCACCTTAGCGATAGGAGCGAGACAGTTGGTTGTGCAGGAAGCGTTGGAAACGAACTGCTGGCCAGCGTATGTATCAGCGTTCACACCAACTACGAACATCGGAGTAGCGTCCTTGGAAGGAGCTGACATAACGACATACTTAGCGCCTGCCTCGATGTGTGCCTTAGCCTTCTCTTCAGTCAGGAAGAGACCGGTAGACTCAACAACGTATTCAGCACCAGCCTCGCCCCAGCCGATCTCAGCGGGGTTCTTGCATGCAGTCACGCGGATGGGCTTGCCGTTAACGATGAGGAGGCTCTTGTCCATATCGTAGTCTACAGTGCCGTCGAAGCGACCGTGCATTGTGTCATACTTGAGCATGTATGCCATGTAGTCTACGGGGAGAAGGTCGTTGATAGCAACAACCTCGATGTCGTCACGCTTGGTGGAAGCGCGGAAAACGAAACGACCGATACGGCCGAAACCGTTAATACCAATCTTTGTCATATTACCTAATTGTTTAACTTTATTGGGTTAAATTCTTTTTTATCGCCTGTAAAACAACATTTTAGTCTTCAATCCGGAGGATTGGGCCAGAAAGAGACCTTCCGATGCGTATTTCACGATGCAAAGATAACAAAATTTTTTCGTTAATCATCTATATTTTCGGATTTTTTAGAATAAATAACATATTGAGTCTTCAGTCTTCAGTATTCAGTCTTGAGTATTCAGTCTTAAGTATTCGGTCTTGTGGGGGGAGAGCTGGAGCTCTCCCCTCCTATTGGAGGAGAAATAAAAATATTTTTAAACTAAATAAGTAAAATTTTTGTTTATTTTGCATTAGTGAGCCATAAGTCTCGTGATGTTGGCTCTCCTAATAATCCACTATGAATAAACATTAACTAAAAACACGAAGAAAATGGGAAAGTTTTTATCTGATTTCAAGGAGTTCGCCATGAAGGGCAATGTGATTGATATGGCAGTCGGCGTTATCATCGGCGGCGCGTTCGGTAAGATCGTATCATCGCTTGTCGACGACATTATCATGCCGGTAGTCACACTGTGCACCGGAGGTGACGGCTACAAGAATCTCAAATACGTGATCCGCGAAGGATCAGCGGCCACAGCCGACGGAGTAGCGGCAATAGAGGAGGTAGCGATCAATTACGGCACGTTTATCATGAACATCGTAGATTTCTTCATTATCGCCATCTCTATCTTCGTAGCGCTCCGCGTCATCATGAAGTTCAAGAAGAAAGAGGAAGAGGCTCCCGCGGCTCCGGCTGAGCCTTCAGCAGAAGAGAAACTACTCACTGAAATCAGAGATATACTCAAGAGCGAGCAGAAGTAGATCTTGAGTCTTAAGTCTTAAGTCTTGAGTCTTGAGTCTTAAGAGGCTACGCGATGGAGCCTTGAGTCTTGAGACTTTGATCATACACTATAGGTTGTCCGTTTTACGTTGTCTATATACAGGCGATGTAGAACGGACAATGACCGCTTAAAAACATCCCGTAAATCCACAGCATAACGCAAATATCAACATAACGCAATAGCAATACGCAATGGATAAGAAATTCAAGAGAACGCTCATCACGTCGGCGCTTCCGTACGCCAACGGCCCGGTACACATCGGCCATCTGGCAGGGGTGTACGTGCCGGCCGACATATATGCCCGCTATCTCCGCCTTAAAGGAGAGGAGGTATTCTTCGTAGGAGGAAGCGACGAACATGGAGTGCCCATCACCATCAAAGCCAAGAAGGAGGGGGTCACGCCGCAGGACATAGTAGACCGCTACCACAACATCATCAAGAACTCCTTCGAAGGACTTGGCATATCATTTGACGTCTACGGCCGCACGACCTCCGAGACACACCGCAAGACAGCCTCCGATTTCTTCCGCCGGCTCTACGACAAGGGGGAGTTCGTAGAGAAAAGCTCCATGCAGCTCTACGACGAAGAGGCGGGACAGTTTTTAGCAGACCGTTATGTCACCGGCACATGCCCTCACTGCGGCAATGAGAATGCCTACGGCGACCAATGTGAGAAATGCGGCACGTCGCTCAACGCCACAGACCTCATCAATCCAAAATCGGCCATCACGGGCAACACACCCGTGCTGAAGGAGACCTTCCACTGGTTTCTACCGCTCGACAAGTGGGAACCTAAGCTTCGGGAGTGGATCCTCGAGGAACACAAGGAATGGAAACCGAACGTCTACGGGCAGTGCAAGTCATGGCTCGACCTCGGGCTGCAGCCGCGTGCCGTAAGCCGCGACCTCGACTGGGGTATCCCCGTTCCCGTCGAAGGTGCCGACGGAAAGGTGCTCTACGTATGGTTTGACGCACCGATAGGCTATATCTCCAACACCATCGAGGCCCTCGGCGACGACTGGGAGAGATGGTGGAAAGATCCGGAGACGCGAATGCTGCACTTCATCGGCAAGGACAACATAGTGTTCCACTGCATCGTCTTCCCGTCGATGCTTATGGCCGACGGCAGCTACAATCTTCCGGACAATGTGCCGGCCAACGAATTCCTGAATCTCGAGAACGACAAGATATCCACGTCGCGCAACTGGGCGGTATGGCTGCATGAATATCTCGAGGAACTCCCCGGAAAGCAGGATACGCTTCGCTACGTGCTGACCGCAAACGCGCCCGAGACAAAAGACAACAACTTCACGTGGAAAGACTTCCAGGCGCGCAACAATTCCGAGCTCGTAGCCATCTTAGG
>JAIDTS010000051.1 GCA_029060585.1 Muribaculaceae bacterium | reverse complement strand
GGAACTCATGGATCTGGAGGACCCCGCCGAGATACACCATTGGAGCCGCCCGCTGATCGACTCGCTCTACGCAGCCTATCCCTACAGGGCAAGCGGCACGCGGTCTGCTTCCGACCTGAAGGTGCTTTCCAAGTATCCGGTAGAACGAATCGCCATCAGCAACCCTGATCAGGAGGAAGACAGCTACTGGGCACCGCGACGACGCTGGGCACTCTTCGAGGTGGATATCGATGGATTTAAGCTCCCTATAGCCGATTTTCACATGACTTCCTACGAATTGACAGACACAGAGCGGGAAGTGGTCACGGAGATTCGCGGCATGCGGACGGCTAAGAAGAGTTATGAGGAATTCCGCTACGAGATATTCCCGAAGCTCGGCGACGCATTCCGTACTCGCGCCAAGAACGTCAACGAGATGATCGCATCGCTTTCAGATTACGACAGCGTCATCGCCTGCGGCGATTTCAACGATGTGCCTGGCAGCTGGAGCTACGGACTCATGCGCAAGGCCGGATTCCGCGACGCATATCCCGAGACGAGTCTCGGACCTACGAACACCTTCAACCAGTTTCTCTTCCTCTTTCATATAGACCAGATTTTCTACAG
Organism: Muribaculaceae bacterium; assembly: GCA_029060585.1. The sequence continues at coordinate 1,769 of JAIDTS010000051.1, read as the reverse complement.
AGGCCCGCGCCTAAAGGCCCTCAAGACGAAACGGCACCGCATAGACACCTCCGACCACTATCCCATAGAAGCGACTTTCGAGATTACTCCCTGATTTTAACACTTGCATTAGGAGTTCTACTCAAGCGTCTTATTATCAAGACGAAAGCACTTTAAAATTTTAGAGAAAACACCTTTATAAACCCGATTTTAACTTAATAAATGTTAAAATTAATATTTTTGTACATTTGTATTAAGCCATTTTATACAGTTACGCGTTTTAAAGGTACAATTCCACTGCAGCGGATTACGCGCCAATGAAATTGTAAATAACCCATTATTAATTAAATCTAAACTAAACATTAAATTAAAAACTTGAAAAACGCATTTGAATTATGAAAAAAACATTACTCGCCGCAGCTCTCCTCACAGTAGGATCTGCAACAATGATGGCTCAGGAAGCCATGCTGAAACCCGGCCTGTTCGACAACATCTCAATCGGCCTCCAGGGTGGTGCCACCACTCCTCTTCAAAACTTCCGTACGGGAGCCAAGTTCTGGGACAACATGCGTGGCGTAGCCGGCCTTGACATCCGCAAGCAGATCACTCCTGCTTTCGCTCTCGGAGCTGAAGGCGACTTCGCAGTCAATACATCAAATTGGGAAGGCATGACCCATTCATCTACCGCTTTCGATTCAAGCTATGTAGGTGCTTACGGTGCCCTCAATCTCTTCAAGCTCTTCCAGCCCTACGGAAAGGAAAACCTCTTCGACATCGAGGCTGTAGCAGGAGCCGGCTGGGGCCACTTCTTCCAGAATGGCAAAGGCAACGACTGGAACTTCTTCGCTACCAAGGCTGGTCTTAACTTCAACTTCAATGTTTCTGACCGCGTCACTCTCTCGCTCCGCCCGAGCGTACTCTGGGACATGAGCGACTCCCGCGTGAAGGATTCATCTGCCGCCTACAACGCCCACAAGGCTACTTTCAACGTAATGGCCGGTGTCTCACTGAAACTCGGACAGGGATTCAAGTATGCTCTGCCTAACTACAACCTCGACGAGATCGCAGCCCTCAACCAGCAGGTGACCAACCTCCGTGCTGACGTAGCAGCCGCAGGCGACGCCCTCAGCGCATGCCAGAACGAAAATATGGCTCTCGCAGCTGAAATCGAGCGTCTGAAAAACCAGAAGCCCGTCGTAGTAAAGGAAACTCAGGACTACATGAGCACCGTAAGATACGTCAACTTCGCTCTCGGCAAGTATAACGTGCCCGCCGACCAGCTCCCGAACGTAGCAGCGGTAGCTTCCTACCTCAAGAACCACCCGAAGGCTAACGTAAGCATCAAGGGTTACGCTTCTCAGGACGGTCCGATCGAAGTCAACGAGCGTCTCGCCAACCAGCGTGCTGAATCTGTCAAGAACATGCTCGTCAACAAGTATGGCATCAAGGCAGACCGCATCAAGGCAGAAGGAATGGGCGTAGGACACATGTTTGAGGAAGAAAGCTGGAACCGTGTAGCAGTCTGCCTCCTCGAGAACGACGTTCCCGTGTCAACTGAAACCACCGTTAAATAATCAAAATAACTTTAGGTTAGTGACTGTCGCCTGAGCGACGGAAACGAATGCCCCGCCTACCCGCGGGGCATTTTTTATCCGCAAAATTTGGTCGGCCACGAAAATTTCATTAACTTTGCATTCGCAACGCCATAATGGCCTCTGCTGATGCAGGAATGGTGGAATGGTAGACACGGGAGACTTAAAATCTCCTGGCCTTTGCGGGCTGTGTGGGTT
>JAIDTS010000509.1 GCA_029060585.1 Muribaculaceae bacterium | reverse complement strand
GTATTAAATTAAATAAATTTAACTTACATCTAAAATTTTAATAAACATTAACAATTAAATATTGTAAAAAAATATAAAATACTTTTGCAGTATGAAAAATAAGCCCTAACTTTGCCGACGTTTTCGCGTCAGCCGCAAGAACGCGGCGGCATCAAGACAACGACAATAACAAACAACCGATATGCGGCCTTCCGAAGCAGGGAGACCCGAAAAAAAGACAGAAATTATGGCAAAGACAGCAGCGAAGCCCAACGGAAAATTGGGTGTGATGGTGGTAGGCAACGGAGCGGTTGCCACGACATTTATGACCGGAGTGCTCATGACGCGCAAAGGTCTGACCAAACCCGTAGGCAGCATGTGTATGTATGATAAGATCCGCGTCGGCAAAGGCGAGGACAAGAAATACCTCCACTACAAAGACATAGTGCCTCTTGCGGACCTCAACGACATAGAATTCGCCACATGGGACGTCTATCCCGCCAACGCGTATGAGGCAGCGCTCAACGCAGAAGTGCTGAAGGAGAAGGACATCAACCCGGTGAAGGAAGAGCTTGAGGCGATAGTGCCGATGAAGGCAGCCTTCGACAAGAACTACGCCAAGCGTCTCGACGGCGACAACGTAATGGAAGGCAAGACCCGCTGGGAGATGGCCGAGCAGCTGCGTGAAGACATCCGCAATTTCAAGAAGGAAAAGGGTCTGGACCGCGTGGTGGTGCTCTGGGCCGCATCGACCGAAGTATATGTTCCGGTAGACGAGAAAGTGCACGGGACACTCGAGGCACTCGAGGCTGCCATGAAGGCGGACGACAAGGAGAAGATTGCACCTTCGATGTGCTACGCCTATGCAGCGCTTAAGGAGGGAGCGCCCTTCATCATGGGAGCTCCGAACACTACGGTCGATATCCCGGCTATGTGGGAACTTGCCGAGCAGACCGGCATGCCCATCGCGGGCAAGGACTTCAAGACGGGCCAGACTCTCGTGAAGTCGGGCTTCGCGCCGATCATCGGCACCCGTTGTCTTGGACTTTCCGGATGGTTCTCGACCAATATTCTCGGAAACCGCGACGGTCTGGTGCTCGACGAACCCGCTAACTTCCGCACCAAGGAAGTGTCAAAGCTCTCGACACTCGAGTCTATCCTCGTTCCTGAGGACCAGCCTGACCTCTACGGACACGGCAACGACGAAGACACCCAATATTACCACAAAGTCCGCATCAACTACTATCCCCCGCGCAACGACAACAAGGAGGGCTGGGACAACATAGACATCTTCGGCTGGATGGGCTATCCCATGCAGATCAAGATCAACTTCCTCTGCCGCGACTCCATCCTTGCGGCGCCCCTCTGCCTCGACCTCGTGCTTCTGAGCGACCTGGCCGCCCGCGCAGGGCGCAGCGGCATCCAGCGCTTCCTGAGCTTCTTCCTGAAGAGTCCGATGCACGACTACACGAAGGGCGAGGTGCCCGTCAACCATCTCTTCCAGCAGTATGTGATGCTGAAGAACGCAATACGCGAGATGGGCGGCTACGAGGCGGACGAAGAAATCGATTGATAGCTTTTTCCAATGGAGGAGACAGACATCCTCCTGATAGCCGGGACGCCCTTGTGAAAGGGCGTCCCGTTTGCCATACGGGCAGGATGCATGATAAAAACGAATGTCTCGCGCGTTAATATATAAAAGAACCATTAGAAGTTGATGGAGCAACTTCTTAGAGAAGTAAAGAACAGACATGAGAATCGACATACTGACAGTGATGCCGGAGATGCTGGAGTCTCCGCTCAACTGCTCCATACTTAAACGCGCTCAGGAAAAGGGCCTCGCCGAAATCCACGTGCACAACCTACGGGACTATACCACGGACAGGCACAGGAAGGTAGACGACTATCCGTTTGGCGGAGAAGCGGGCATGGTGATGAAGGTGCAGCCTGTAGACGCGTGCATCTCGAAGCTGCGGGAAGAACGCGACTACGACGAGGTGATCTTCATGACGCCTGACGGAAAGACCTTCGACCAGCCTATGGCCAACAGCCTGTCGCTGCTGGAGAACATCATCATCCTGTGTGGCCACTACAAGGGGATAGACTACAGGATAAGGGAGCATTTCGTCACTCGCGAGATATCGATCGGCGACTATGTGCTGACTGGAGGCGAGCTCCCGGCTGCTTGCGTGGTAGACGCAGTCGTGAGACTTCTTCCCGGCGTCATAGGCGACGAGCAGTCGGCCCTGTCGGATTCATTCCAGGACAACCTGCTGGCGCCGCCCGTGTATACGCGCCCGGCCGACTATAAGGGCTGGAAAGTGCCGGATGTGCTTCTGAGCGGACACGAGGCGAAGATAGCGCAGTGGAGGCTCGACCAGGCCATGGAGCGGACGCGCGCGTTGCGGCCGGACCTGCTCGAGGGGTCGAAATAGTGACCGGCCGGCTAAGTCGCAAGGCGTCTAAACAACTTCAATGATTCAAAACAACATCAAGATAAGAATCTAACAGATAAGAAATGGATTACGTAATACTCGCAGGGGGACTGGGATCGCGATTTGTCAAGGAAGGGTATGAATGCCCGAAGCCAATGGTGCCGTTGTTTGGCGAACCAATGATAGGGGTCTTGATACGTACGCTCATGAAATGCGGAGCGGAGCATATCCACGTAGGCGCCAACGCGCGCATGCAGGCTCTACTGGACTATCTTGAAGAGCTGAAGGGAACCGGGCTTCCGATAATCGTAAAGCCTATAATAACAGACAATTCCTATTGCACCCTGAAGGCCGCCTCGGAGGGGATAGAGGGGAAATTCATCGCGATGACCTGCGACGCCATCTTCCCGACCGATGAGTTCAGGGAATACGTCAAGGCCGTAGAGGATGCTCCGGCCGACGTCGCCCTGATGGGGCTCACACGGTTTGTCGAAGACGAGAGTCCGCTTTACGCACGCATTTCGGAGAGCGGAGAAGTGATCGACTACCGCTATGGCGGAGAGCCATTCGCCGAGGGCGTCATCGTATCGGCCGGTCTGTACGGTCTTTCGGGGAGAATCATGGCCACTATTCCGGAACTCGGACTTGAGCCTGAATCGCTGAGCGACTACCAGAGGCTTCTCGCCGTAAAGACTCCGGTAGCAGTGAAGCCGTATGAATTCAGCATCGCATTCGACGTTGACAATACGCGCGACCGCCTGCATGCGGAGGAATTCCTTGCGAAATACCAGTAAGGCCTAAGACGTGCAAAACCATGACGGACGCCTGGGGCGTCTGACAAAAAGCCGGGACCATTCCTTCTGCTGGAAAGGTCCCGGCCTTGTGACTTAGGATTAGGTCGAAGCGAATTTTATGTCATTGTTTCAATATGAGAATGTCTAAGCCAAACATATCGGTTATAATGGAATCAGTGTCATCATGAGTGAAAACCGCTCGAATAGATCGGCCTACGACTATATAACAACCGATGGCTATAAGCTTATCATCAAATATTTAAAGAAGACATTGGAAGGTGTGGGCCTGAATCGAATTTGAAACTAAAACGCAACAGACATAAGGAGGAAAAAGAAGCCTGACAGGCACCGCCGAGCCGTTAAAAACCGAATAAATTTCGTGTTGCCTGCGATTAAAAAAGGGTCGAAGGGGACTGTGTGAAATTTTTATTAAGGTAATATTGTGAGGCCAAAGGAGAGGTAAAAAAGAGATAATTCACATTTTTTTAGACTCAATTTTGGTTTTTTCGCATATATTTGATTAATTTTGCATCGTCGTATGCCATGCATCGACGACATAGACCTAAACCGGGGGCTTTCCGCCAGGGAGTCACCCACAAGAGATGGACGACAAGTGAGCAGTTTTTCAAGAAAGGCCGCGTATTGGTTTAAGCGATGCGCCAACATACCCCTCCTTATAATAGGAGTGTTTTTCATCGGGATCTTGCTCCTGAACGATGACGCGTCGTTTACGCAGAGTATGGTCTACGAGCAGGAGATAGTGAGGCTAAAGAGGGAGATCAAGGAAAACAAGGACTCAGCGGCCTACTACCGAAGCAGACGGCAGGCGATAGAGCGTGGCGACGACGCCCTTGAGTTCATAGCCCGCGAACAATATCACATGAAGCGTCCGACAGAAGACGTTTTTCTGCTTGTTCCGGCATCAAAATGAGGATTGCGATGAAGAGAGACAGATCTACATCTCAGGGAGCCGACGCCATGGCACGGCTTGAGAAGAGGCGAAAATATGTAGAAGCCGCGGCGGCCATGGGGCTGCTGCTCGTGCTCGCCGCCATGATGGCTCCTTTTCTTTCGGGGCTTACGGGCCACTCCATGATGTGGGCGAAATGGGTCTATGCCGCCGGGGCATTGACGTATACGACCGCGAGAGTCATCGATGTCAACGCTCCGGGCGACTCCCTGCGACTCCGAAGGCTCAGGCGTCTTGAATTCTGGGGAGGTGTGTGTTTCATAGCCGGAGGGGCCTTCTGGTTCTACAAACTACAGTATTACTCAGGATTCCAAGCGGGTCCACTTGCCATTATGCGGCAGACTGTAGCATTCACAATGGCTGGAGCCGTGATCCAGATTGTCGCGAGCTGGATGATCGCGTTCCGGATGAAAAAAGAGAGTAATCGCTGACGAAGATGAAGGAGCAAAGAAGGTTTCTTGCTGTAGACCAGGGCAATTCCCTGCTCAAGCTGACGCTATTCGAAGGCGGAGAGCCGACGGAGGCGTGCCGCTTTGCCGGCGAAATTGGGGAGGATGTCTTCTCCGTGCTTGAGCGGTGGAAGCCCGATTGCGGCGCGTTCTGCTCAGTAGGACGCATCGACAGCAGGCTGGTAGAATCGTTGCGCATTGCGCTCGACGGCAGGCTGCTCATACTTTCGCGCTCTACGCCGTTGCCTATAGGAATAGACTATGGAACACCGGCGACCCTCGGGCTCGACAGGATAGCCCTGAGCGCAGGAGCAGCAATGCTCTACGCAGGTGAGACAGTGGCAGTAGCCGACGCGGGGACTGCTGTTACGCTAGACGTAGTGGACGGGACTCCGGCTTTCAGAGGAGGACGGATCACAGCCGGAATACGGCTACGCCTCGAGGCCCTTCACGACCGGACTTCGGCTCTGCCGCTCGTGGATACTCAAGGGGCGCTCCCGACAGCGGGAGACTCCACTGAGACCGCCATACGATCTGGGGTGGTCCTTGGCCTCGCCGACGAGATAACGGAGACATTCCGGCAATATAGAGAGACATACGGGTGCACGCGTCTCGTGCTGACCGGGGGCGACGCCGGACTGCTGGGCGCCTGCATAAAATCACGCATACCTGCCGACCATGTGCCAGACCTTATGGCGCGGGGTCTGCTATACATCTATAACTACAATGAAATCTAAGATCAAATCATTATGCGCGGCGGCGGCGTTGGCCGCAATCACAGCGACGGCGCAGGCCGACGTCAACACACCATATTCAATGTACGGCTACGGCGTGCTGGGCGAGAGGGCGACGTCCATGCAGCGCCAGATGGGCGGCATAGGCTACGCCATGCAGTCGGGACGCCAGATCAACGCCATGAACCCGGCATCCTACGCCTCGATAGACTCTCTGACATTCCTATGGGACATGGGCGCTAACATGAACATGCAGTGGAGCAAGGACAACACGGGCAAGACGCATGGCTACGGGGGAGGACTCGACTACGTCACCATGGAGTTCCCTCTGTCGAAGTTCATGGGCATGTCGATAGGTATGATCCCGGTCAGCCAGGTAGGATATTCATTCGGCGACGATATCATGTATGGCGCCCGTCAGAATCAGGGTTCGGGAGGTATTACGGAGGCCTACGCCGGAGTGTCGGGTAAGGTGGGAGGCTTCAGCGTCGGAGTCAACATATCGTACGATTTCGGCACGATCCAGAACGACGTCTACGCCACACCGCAGAGCGGCACGCAGTCGCTATTCGAGCAGATAATGCAGATCCGGGACTGGAACGTAGTGGCGGGAGTGCAGTACAGGCTGCCTATCAGCAGATACAACGCCCTGACGATAGGCGCGACATATTCACCAAAGAAGAGCTTTCACGGCAACACATGGCTGACGCTTCAGGACCTTACGTCAGACTCGTATCCCGACACGGTCTCGAAGAGCAGCATGAAGGGAAAGTATTACTCTCCCCAGACTTTCGGAGTTGGACTTTCGTATACACATGAGAAAGTGCACCGCATCATGGTGGAGGCCGACTTCACTCTTCAGCAATGGTCGAAGGCTCCGTTCTCCGCGATGTATGACGCTGCAGGGCAGATGGTGTTCGAAGGGATGAAGTTCGCAGATCGCCGCAAGATCGCCGTCGGCGGGGAATACACCCACAACCTCAGGGGCAGCTATCTCGAGAGAATGCCATGGCGACTGGGGGCGTATTATACTGACGATTACCTGAAGATCAACGGCAACACCATGAAGGAATACGGAGTGACGCTCGGGACAGGCTTCACTGCACCTGGCGGAAAGACCATGATCAACCTGGGCCTCGAATGGAAACACCGGCAGACAAAGCCCGTCAATATGCTTGGGGAGAACTACTTCAACATCATGCTGGGCGTCAACTTCAACGAGGTATGGTTCTTCAAGCGAAAGTTCAACTGATGTCTTCAGGTTTTAAGGTCTTCAGGTTTTCAGGTCTTGCAGTGGCTATCGCCGCTGCGACGGTCATTCTGTCTTCGGGATGCAAGGAAGACGGCAAGCTCGGGGTTGCATCTCGCATCGATCCGAAAAAGATGCCTTCCATGACGACCGTCAATGTCGCGACGCTCATATCAGATTCAGGCATCACGCAATATAAGATCGTCTCTCCGCTCTGGAATATTTACGACGAGGTGGACACCCCTTACTGGAATTTTCCCAAGGGTGTCTATCTTCAGAAATACGATAGACAATTCAACGTAATAGCTTCGGTGGCGGCGGATTCCGCCAAATATTTCCGTCTTCTCAACCTGTGGCGGCTTGACGGAAACGTAGAGCTGCACAAGGAGCCCGGGGAGCTTTTCCTTACGCAGCAGCTATTCTGGGACCAACGGCGCAACAGGCTCTACAGCGATTCCTTCATCCATATCGAGACGCCGGACCGCATGCTCGAGGGGCACGGCTTTGAGAGCAACGACAGGCTGACAAAGTATTCTATCCGCAGGCCGACAGGTATCTTCCCGGTTTCGGAGGATATGAGGAGATGAGGTTTGCGTGATGCGTATTGCGTGGTGTGTTGGGATCAGGTGGAAATGTTAAATATTAATTGATTGAGAGATTATGACTTTTACAACCGCGTTAGTTCTCACGATACTGGCAGTGATTTTCTCCGCACTCTTCTCGGGGATGGAGATAGCGTATGTGCAGTCTAACAAGGTCAGGATGCAGATCGACGGATCGCGCGGCGGCCTGGTGGACCGGATCATCCGTGGTTTCAGCCATAACGAGGATATGTTCATCTCCTCTCTTCTTGTTGGCAACAATGTAGTGCTTGTGGTCTATGGCATCACGCTCTCCGTCTTGATAAATCCTGTGCTTGAGCGTTGGTTTGGCGACTCCGAGGCGATGGTGCTGATAGCGAATACGGTGTTTTCGACGCTTGTGATTCTCCTCTGCGGTGAATTTATACCGAAGGCGACGTTCAGGATCAATCCCAACTTTATGATGAGGATGTTCGCGCTGCCTCTCTACATAATATACATAATTCTTTATCCTGTCTCGAAATTAATCTCCTTCATCACCAAGGGCCTCATGGGGCTTTTCGGCATAGTGGAAAACAAGGTGGACGCCCGGCTGATCACGATGGATCAGCTCGACGACTATCTTGAGGAGCAGCTCCACAGCAAGCAGCAGCAGAAGGAAGAGGTGGAAAACGAGGTGAAGATCTTCCGCAACGCCGTCGACTTCAAGGACACAACAATAGAGGAGTGCATGCGTCCGCGCAACGAGATAATCGCAGTCGAGAAGGATACGACTTCGAGGGAGGAGCTTCTGTCGCTTTTCTCGCGAACCGGCCTGTCGAAGATAGTGGTATATAAAGAGGACATCGACGATGTGGTTGGCTATATCCATATCTCGGAACTGTTCAATATTGATTCAGACTGGAGGGAACATCTTAAGCCGGTCATCTTCACTCCGGAGACGATGCTTGCCAATAAGATGATGAGGCGCATGATAGCGGAGAAGAGGAGTGTCTGCATAGTTATAGATGAATTCGGGGGCACGTCAGGTCTGGCCACACTTGAGGACCTTGTTGAGGAGATCTTCGGGGAGATCGAGGATGAACATGACCGCCAGCGACAGCTTTACCGTCAGCTTCCTGATGGAGGATATGAGATTTCCGGAAGGGCGGAGATCGCGGCCGTCAACGAGGCTCTTGGTCTCGACCTGAAGGAGTCGGAAGAATACAACACGATAGCCGGGCTCATACTGCATCATACGGAGGCTCTTCCGTCGGATGGAGATGTCGTAGAAATAGGAGGGATGGAGTTTACGATAACTCGGATGTCTACCACAAGGATCGAACAGGTCAAGGTAAGGCAAATTGATGATAAAGATCCTTAAGTGAAATTAGTTTTCTGAATCTGTCGCGTCTCGTTAGGGACGCGTTTTTTTTCTTAAAAGTATTTAAAAATTACGGTGTACGTTACGTAACAGTTTCTAATATATGTTTAATTATGTGAATGTGTGTTAAAATTCAGGGTATATTTAACTTTTTTTTGGATAATCTTATGAAAGTATGATAAATTTAGTTAATTTTGCATCCACTGACAATGATAAATAACTAATATAAACCTAATAATTTTATTAACCAACATCTAATTATGAACTACCGCAAGGAAAGTTCAGGATTCGCGGCGATATGCCGTCGATTCCTGTTTGTGGCCCTCATGGCAGTGGCAAGCTTCACGGCAGCCGCTCAGGGCAAGTCGGTGTCAGGTACGGTGTATGATCAGTCAGGCGAGCCTATGATAGGTGTGACTGTAATGGTCAAAGGTACTTCTAATGGCACAGCAACCGACTTTGATGGCGCTTACGCGCTTAAGAATGTGCCAGCCAACGCTTCTCTCGTGTTTAGTTATGTAGGCTGTGTGACACAGGAGGTCAAAGTTGACGGCAAGTCTCAGATCAACGTGACGATGAAGGATGACTCCTCGATGCTCGACGATCTCGTGGTTGTCGGCTATGGCGTGCAGAAGAAGTCTGACGTCACCGGTGCCCTCAGCCACATCAGTGCCGAGGAGCTTGAAAGCCGTCCTGTAAGCAATGCCTTCGAGGCTATGCAGGGTAAGGCTCCCGGTGTCGACATCACATCGAGCGAACGTCCCGGTACCATCGGAACGATGCGTATCCGTGGCGAACGTTCTCTTACTGCAAAAAACGACCCCCTCTATGTTGTAGACGGAGTGCCAATCATGTCTGCTTCAGGCATCGAGACCATCAACCCCCGCGATATCGAGTCAATCGACATCCTTAAGGATGCTTCCGCTACAGCCATCTATGGTTCACGTGGCGCCAACGGTGTTGTTATCATCACTACTAAGCAGGGTAAGACAGGACAGTTCACCCTCAACTACGCAGGCTCCGTGACGTTCCAGAACCTCGTTGACCGCAGCCCCTCTATGAACGCGGAGCAGCTGATCAACTACCGTCGCTGGGCAGCATATCTCGACGACCCGACAAAATATGCCGATCCCCGCAACCCGACTCAGGCGAGCGATGCCCTCCTCTTCGGCCAGATCGACGACCCCACAGGCTACAACAACGTTATGAACGGTTGGAAGTCCGGTAGCTGGAATCCTGCCGATGTATATGACTACGACTGGACTGCTCAGTGTCTGAGGACCGGTTTCATTCAGGAGCATACAGTGAGTGCTTCCGGTGGTGTGGAGAAGATGAACGCCTACGGCTCTATCAGCTACCTTGACAACAAGGGTACACAGAAGGGCCAGCGCTACAACCGCTATACAGCGCGTGTGGGCGTGAACCTCAACCCGGTGAAGTGGCTTACCTTCAGCCTCTCGCTTAATGGTTCGCGCGAGTTCCAGGATTACGGTATGTCAAGCACATATGCGCCTTCGACAACCAACTCCAAGGCTGCGATTTATGAGCTCTACAAGAGCTGTTATCAGTGGGCTCAGCCTTACAATGCAGAGGGGGAACGCATCAAGTATCCGGGTGGCGACAATGCTTGCTACAACCCGATTGATGAATGGAACCACAATATTTCGGAGCGTGAGACCTACCGTTTTATGGGTAATTTCTCAGCTGTTTTCCACCTCGGTGAGATCTGGAAGCCTCTCAAGGGTCTTGACTACAAGTTTGCATTCGGCCCGGACTACCGTCACTACCGTCTCGGTAACTTCATTCAGGATGACTCTGCCTACAAGTGGAATAACGGCGGAAAGAACCAGGCAAAGTGGGAGACTCGCCGCGACTTCTCTTGGACTCTCGACAACATGATCACCTACAACAATACGTTCGCCGAGAAGCACAACGTTGGCCTGACCTTGCTACAGACCGCTTCCAAGTGGAACTATGAGAATGCATCCATGGAACTTACCGGTCTTGAGCAGAATATGTATCTATGGAATGCCATGGGTTCTCTCGATATAAAGAAAGAGGAGAACAAAGCAGGCATGAGTACAGGCCTCTCCGAGCGTCAGCTTGAATCCTACATGATCCGACTGAACTACGGTTTCGACAACCGCTACCTGCTGACCGCCTCGGCACGCTGGGATGGAGCATCGCAACTTTCCGCCGGACGCAAGTGGGCGTTCTTCCCCTCAATGTCGCTCGGCTGGAGAATCCAGCAGGAATCATTCCTCCGCGAAGTAAATTGGCTCAACGACCTTAAGATTCGTGCAGGCGTAGGTACTACAGGCAATGCGGCCATCGAACCATACTCCACACTCAACAGGCTGCAGTCGATCTTCATTCCTACCGGTAACGGTTATGACAAGGTTTACCTGCTCAACGACCCTGCCTACGTCAAGGATCTCCTTGTGATGGCCAATCAGGAAGTGGGTTGGGAAAAGACGACCCAGTGGAACTTCGGTATCGACTATGGCTTCCTCAACGGGCGTATCAATGGTAGCCTGGAATTCTACTTCTCCAAGACGACCGACCTTCTTCTTGGTATGAGTGTGCCTACAGTAACAGGTTACGCATCCACTATCGCAAATATCGGTAAGACCTCCAACAAGGGTGTTGAATTCTTGATCAATGCTATCCCGGTTGAGACACGCGACTTCTCATGGAACACATCTTTCAATATCGGCTGGCAGAAAGACCGCATCGATGAACTTGCTAACGGTAAGGAAGACGATATCGCCAACAGCTGGTTTATCGGACAGCAGATCGGAGTATGGTATGACTATCAGACCGACGGCCTCTGGCAGGACACTCCCGAAGACCGCGCTGAAATGGCTAAATGGGAAGGCTATAACTTCAAGCCAGGCATGGTTAAGCCTGTCGATCAGAATGGTGACTATACTATGGACGACAAAGACCGCGTGATCTTGGGTCATAAGCGTCCTGCTGCGACAGCCGGTTGGACCAACACCTTCAATTACAAGGGAATCGAGCTGAGCTTCATGCTCTATGGTCGCTTCAACTATACTGTTCTCGCTCCCCAGTATCTTACCGGATACGGCAACCTCGGCACAGCCGTCGACTACTGGACACCCGACAATACCGACGCTGAATTCCAGGCTCCTCTCTTCTCAGGCAGTGTGCAGAACGGCACGAAGGACCAGTTCGCAAAACAACTTGGCTACAAGAAGGCTAACCTCATCCGCATGCGCAACATAGCCATTGGCTATACTCTTCCGAGCAATCTGCTCGAGCATGTCGACCTGAAGCATCTGAAAGTTTACGCGCAGGTTATCAATCCGTTCGACCTCTGTCAGTCAGTAACCGGACTCGACCTTGACACCGGCAATTCATACTACAACCGTAGCTGGGTACTCGGCGTGGAACTTGGTTTCTAATATTTAAACATAAAACAGAATTCTAAAAATGAAATTCAATAAATATATAGCGGCCGGTCTTATCGTAGCCACTGCCGCAGGATTCACTTCCTGCTCCAGCGACTTCCTTGACGAGCACTACACCACCGGCTATGATACAGACTATCTAAAGACTCCGGAAGGACTGAAGTCTCTGACTCTGGCTCTCTATGGCCAGCTCCGCTGGATCGGTGGCTATGAATCTCAGGGCTACAATGCCTTTATGGGCGGTACCGACGAATTCGGAGGGGGCTGTGACCAACCAAACGAGATGTGGAACACTTACGATTATAGAATGGCTCCTATCTGGGGAACTGTCAACGGAAATACCGGCACGAACGCCAACGTTTGGGATCAGGTGTATTTCGGAATTGCATCTGCCAACGAAATCATCGGTACTGTACAGAATGGTGATAATAGCCTGGATCAGACCACAATTAATCTCTGTCTCGCTCATGCCTATTTCATGAGAGGTTACAGCTACTATCTGCTGACTTCCCAGTTCGGACATTGCGCCCTTATGACTGAGCCTACTACCGGAGTAGTGCGAAATCTACCGAACACTACTCCCAAGCAGTGCTGGGAGCAAGTGATTTCTGACCTCGAGCAGGCATATAACCTTTTCGATGGTGAGACCAACAACCTGGCAGGTCCCGGCGTAAGCTGGACAAAGGCTACGGCTGCCCACTTCCTCGCTAAGGCTTATCTTTTCGCAGCCTCCGAGCGCAACGATGACTGGAACAGCGATGTCAAGAGCCGTTACCTACAGGCGGGTCTCGAAGCTGCCAACTATGCTATTTCTGCTCGTCATCTTGAGAACAACGTAATTGATGTCTACGGCAACTGGACCGGTGTCAACTGTGCCATCGAGCAGAGCAATGAGCTCCTTCTCGTATGTGCGCAAGACGCTAACTTCTCAGGACGTACGGCTGCCCGTAACCCTGGAGCCTTCTTCAATCCGCAGTTCTCCAACTTCGCAAACACTACATTAGGATCCGAGCGTGGATGCATCACCGGCGGAAAGGACTTCCAGCGTTTCCGTCCTACAGAGTATACTCTTTCGTCGTTTGACAACGTCAACGATTCGCGTCTTTGGAAATCGTTTGCAACAGTCTATGGTACTGCTGTCGATTATGCCGGTGGTATTGAGGAGGTAAAAGAAGACGATAAAGTGGTTGCAACTTATGAGCATCCCGCTTCTGCGATTGGCCAACCATCAATCGTGTTCATTATCAACAAGAAAGATGAGCACAAATATGACAACTTCATTTTTGGTGCTGCGAGATATCAGAAAGATACTAACTTCGTAGATGTAGACGGTCGTCTTCCTGAAGGCGGAAGGGTGCAGACTCAGTATGGCGAGTCTACCTTCGGACCAGCCAACCAGACGGTGCTCAACTCTTGGATTCTTTACAAGAACGGCGAATATGTAGGTGAAGATTTCGGCAATCAGATTGTAGCCGCTATGGGCACACACGGCAACAATATGTTCCCGGGCATCAGTAAGCATACCTGCGGTTACCTTGATGCATATGCCGGAGACTGTGGCTCGCGCGACCTCGTGCTTGCCCGTCTTGCAGAGACCTATCTCGTAAGAGCGGAGATCAAGGTTCGTCTGAATGACTATGCAGGTGCCAAGGAGGATATCGACGTTCTCCGTAAGCGTGGCGCATGGCATGAAGGCGAGAACCGTAGTTATTATGTCGACGGTTGCTATGCAGCGGCTTTATCGAGCCCCTACATCGATAGTCCCGCCCGCGTCGCAGCAAACGATGGCTGGAACCTTGGCATGAACTCATATTATCTGTCTAATCCCGATCTTGATGTGACATACGCATCTACCGAGTACGAAATGACCAACTGGACATGGGATAACCTCCCTGCTGAGGACGAAGCTATTCTCGCAAGAATCGGAAATGTGACCGACAAGCAGGCTCGTGCCATTAACTTCATCCTCAACGAGCATACCCGCGAGCTTTGTGGCGAGATGGTGCGTTGGGAGAATCTTTCACGTTTGAAACTCATTGATACCCGCGCGAAGAAGCTCAATAGCGACATCACTTTCTTCGATCCGAGCAAGCACTATGTGCGCCCGATTCCTCAGACATTCATCGACATGCTTCAGCATGACGACGGAACCAACCTGACCGATGCCGAGAAGGCTGCTTGGCAGAATCCGGGTTATATTAGTGCAAGCGATACCGACATAAAGTGATTTTAAATATTCAATGTTTAAGGCGTGTCCCTTTAAGGGATGCGCCTTTTTTATTGATTTTCAGGAGGAATTTTTGCTGATAAGATAAATTAACAATAGGTAACAATTATTTTTCAAAAAAGTTTTAAAAAATATCACATTTTTTTTGTATGTTTCAAAAAAAAATCCTAACTTTGCCGTTGGAAAAGGCAAAAAACAAATAAACTATCTTCTACAGGCCATCCATAAGGCTTTTATATCTAACTAATATGAACAGATCTACTTCTTTCCAGGATTCAATATTGGGCATGCAGAGCAATCTGCTTTCGTTTGCCTTGAAGCTCACCTTAAATAAGGAGGAAGCTGAGGATCTTGTGCAGGATACTACCCTAAAGGCTCTCAATAATGAGGACAAGTTTGTGGCTAACGCCAATTTCAAGGGATGGATGCTGACAATAATGCGAAATATCTTCATCAACAATTATAGAAAGAATACCCGAGAGAATACAGTCATCGATTCCTCGGAAGACTGCTATCACCTTAACCTTTCGCAGGATTCAGGAATCGGGACACCGGAGACGAGCTATGCGATGCAGGAAATCGCTGCGATATTAGCGGGATTCGCTCCTGATTTCCGAAAGCCATTCTCGATGCATGTGGCTGGATATAAATATGAGGAAATATCCGACAAGTTAAACATGCCTTTAGGCACCGTCAAGTCAAGGATTTTCTTTACAAGGAAGAGGCTCAGGGAGATTTTGAAGGATTACAGATAAGGATTACAGATAAAAAATTAAGAACGGCGTCATCTTAAGGATGGCGTCTTTTTTTTTGATTGCATAGAATGGTGGAAACAAATTAGCTTCAGGATGGTTCATGCTATTAACTTAATGAAAGATATTTTAACATTTATTGATTTAGTTTACAGACAGCGAGATAAGGATAAAATATGCTGAAAAACATAAGAATTTCAGGAAAACACTTGCGCAGCGAAAAAAAATGTTGTAATTTTGCATCCGCAATCGGGAAACGAACGGTGAGCGGCTCAAAGGAGCGAGGCCACCGCCCGAAAGCTGAAAGATTGAGAACAATGACATGATGCCACAAGACAAGCAGCGCCGACAGAGATGTCGGACGCAGCAGAGACAAGGGAACACGGGTTTAACTCGGGGTTTCCGTCAAGAAGATTCCAACCTTATATACTAAGGAGGCCGGGACTCAACAAAATTCGAAGATATATAGAAATATATAACTAACAACGGAGAGTTTGATCCTGGCTCAGGATGAACGCTAGCGGCAGGCTTAAC
>JAIDTS010000508.1 GCA_029060585.1 Muribaculaceae bacterium | reverse complement strand
AATTTGCGGTTGGTAAGTTCAAGGGCATTTTCAGGCACCACTCCATAGAGTCTGGCTGCGTTTACGACCGAGAAGAATAAATCGCCGAATTCCTGTTCGATTCCTTCCTTTCGACCGGCCTTTATCTCTGCTTCTACTTCCAAGGTCTCCTCCTTCACCTTTTCCCATACTTGCGAGGGTTCGTCCCAGTCGAAACCGACATGAGCGGCTTTTTCCTGGATGCGGTAGGCCTTGACAAGCGCCGGCAGTGCTCCTGGAACTCCTGATAATACTGTCTTGTTGCCATCCTTCTCCTTAAGCTTTATCTGCTCCCAGTTGTCAGCGACAGCATCGGGTGTGTCGGCATTGACGTTTCCGTAGATATGAGGGTGTCGGAAGATAAGTTTGTCTGTGAGGCTGTCGCAGACATCGGCAATGTCGAATTGAGCCTTTTCATCGGCTATCTTGCTGTAGAAAGCCACATGAAGGAGAACGTCGCCGAGTTCTTTCCTTATGTTGGCGACGTCGTCTGCCATCAGGGCGTCGCATAATTCATAGACTTCTTCAATGGTATTGGGACGCAGCGACTCGTTGGTCTGCTTCCTGTCCCAGGGACATTTTTCCCTAAGTGTGTCGAGCACATCGAGCAGTCTGCCGAAGGCCTCCATTTTTTCCTGTCGAGAATGCATGTTGTTAGCTAAGAGTTTAAAAATCCGGTATTGGAATAAAGAAATATAGTGCAAAATTACTAAAAATTCGGTAAAAATTGCTATCTTTGCCTTTTGAAATCTATTTAAGGATGCGATTTCATGTCGGTCCTGTCATTCCGACAGTTGTCTTTTGATAGCTGCGCGGATACTAATTATTTGATAATTAATGGATAAGATATTAGATACAAGAAAGGTAGATAAATTCGACAATCTTCTTGACAGTGTCAGTCAGATTGTGCTGACATGCCATGTCCGGCCAGACGGAGATGCGATTGGAAGCACTCTCGGGTGGATGCATATTCTCGAGAGGCTTGGAAAGTCTGTAGCCGTTGTCGTTCCTGACAATGCTCCACGCTCGCTGTCTTTCCTTCCCGGCTTTGACCGGATGGCTGTTTTTACGCGCCATGAGGAGTATTGCGAAAGACTTTTCAGGGAAGCGGAGCTTGTGATTTGCTGTGATTTCAACCAGCCGTCGCGACTTGACCGTATGCAGAGGCTTCTCGATGAATGTTCGTGTCCGACCGTGTTGATCGACCATCATGTCGAACCTGCCCCTTTTGCTGATATTATTTTTTCATTTCCGGATATGTCGAGCACGTGCGAACTCTCATTCCGCATCATGGCGGAGCTTGGACTCTATTCAGAAATGGATGTAGATGCTGCTACTTGTCTGCTTGCCGGAATGGTCACGGATACCAAGAACTTTACGGTTAACTGCAAGAGCCCGGACATTTATGAGATCCTACAGCGTCTTCTTGAGAAGGGATGCGATAAAAACCGAATCGTGCGTCTGGCACTTATGGAAAAGAGCTATGGTGCTATGATGCTCGAGGCTTATGCTTTGTCAAGGAAACTCGAGGTTTTCCCGGAATATCACGGATCAGTGATATGCATTGACAGGGAAGAGTGCGAACGTTTTCATTATGAGAAGGGCGACACCGAAGGAATTGTAAACCGTCCTACCGAAATACGCGGTGTGACTTTCAGCTTCTTCCTGCGCGAGGATACCGACTGCGTGAAGGTTTCCGCAAGGAGCGTTATGGATTTTCCAGTCAATCTTATGTGTAAGGAGCTTTTCGGTGGTGGCGGACATGTCATGGCGGCAGGAGCTGAATATTACGGTTCTCTCGAGGATTGCCGGAGGATTCTCGTTGAATCTTTCCCGAAGTATGCTAACTTTCTCAAGGGACGGGTCGAGAAACTGGATTTCTTTGATATCGATGGAGATAAATGATTATATGAGTGTATTTGAATCGACATTTTAAGACTGTATAAAATGATATTATGAACATACGATTAAAAATTTCTTTCGCGGCAGCTCTGGTAATGACCCTTTTTCTCGCTTCATGCAGCAAGACCCAGAGTTATTCCGACCTTCTTAAGAAAGAGCAGAAGGCAAGCAACTGGTTTCTCGCTCAGGAAAAGGTCTGCAATGAGATTCCGTCAGACAGTGTTTTTCTGACCGGTCCCGATGCTCCTTACTACAAGATGGACGACGACGGTTACGTCTATATGCAGGTGCTGAAGTGCAATGACAAGAAACTCCGCGATATTCCGGCTACAGGGGATCAGGTCTATTTCACCTACACGCGCTGGAACGTGGAGACCATGTACACCAGCAATTCTCTCAATATCGCAAGCGAAGACGGAAATCAGGAAAATATGCTTACTCCTATAAGGGATACATACTTCATATTCCACAATTATAGTGTAATTTCTTCTTCCACATATGGTTCCGGAATGCAGATTCCGGTAAGCTATCTGGGTTATGATTCGGAAGTCAATATTCTCTTGAAGTCATATTATGGCTTTGCCTCTGAAAACACAACCTGCGTTCCCTATAAGGTGAATGTACGTTATTTCAAAGCGGAATACTGATATAACACTATGACCAATCCCTATACACATTACTCAACAACTATACAACTATGAGTCTGATAAAATCGATCTCCGGTATCCGTGGTACTATTGGCGGACGTAGCGGAGAAGGCCTCGGCGGTGTGGATATCGTTAGGTTTACGGCTGCTTACGCACAGTATATAAAGAATGTCAACGGAGGCCGCGCCGGCCGTATCGTAGTCGGCCGTGACGCCCGCATCTCGGGTCAGATGGTGTCGCATCTTGTTGTCGGCACATTGATGGCAATGGGCTTCGATGTAATAAATATTGGCCTCGCTACTACTCCTACCACCGAGATAGCTGTGACGGGAGAGAAGGCAGATGGCGGAGTGATTCTCACTGCCAGTCACAATCCCATTCAGTGGAACGCCCTCAAACTGCTCGACAGCAATGGAGAGTTCCTTACAGACGAGGCCGGTAAGGAGGTGATAAGGATAGCGGAGGCGGAAGACTTCACCTTCGCGGATGTCATGTGGCTTGGCTCCGAATATGTTAATGACACATGGGGAGAGCGTCATATCGAGATGGTCAAGGCTCTTCCTGTTGTTGACGTGGAGGCAATTCGTAATGCCGGATTTACGGTGGCCGTAGATGCGGTGAACTCTGTCGGGGGTATTGTTATTCCTCGCCTGCTCCGGGCTCTCGGTGTCAAAGAGGTGGTGGAACTTAACTGTGAGGCCAACGGACACTTCGCGCATACTCCTGAACCGATTCCCGAAAACCTCACTCAGATAGCCGGGCTCATGAAGGAAGGACGTGCCGACGTGGGATTCGTGGTCGATCCGGACGTCGACCGTCTGGCGATTGTCATGGAAAACGGCGAGATGTTTGTCGAGGAGTACACTCTCGTGGCCGTAGCAGACTATATCCTTTCTCATACTCCCGGATCTACGGTTAGTAATCTCAGCAGTTCGCGCGCTCTGCGCGATGTGACCCATCGTCATGGATGCGAATACAATGCCGCTGCAGTAGGAGAGGTCAACGTGGTGGCCAAGATGAAGGAAACCGGAGCGGTGATCGGCGGTGAAGGCAACGGCGGTGTGATATATCCGGAGCTCCACTATGGGCGCGACGCCCTCGTAGGAGTGGCGATTTTCCTTACTTTGCTTGCGAAGACTGGCAAGACTGTAAGCGAGCTCAAGAAGACATATCCTCCCTATCAGATTGCTAAGAATAAGATTCAGCTGACTCCCGATATCGATGTTGACGCAATTCTTCTCGCTGTGAAACAGAAGTTTGCCGGTTGCGACATTACGGATATCGATGGCGTTAAGATCGACTTCCCTGAGTCGTGGGTTCATCTGCGTAAGTCAAATACCGAACCTATCATCCGTATCTACAGCGAGGCAGAGACGATGGAAAAGGCCCAGCAGCTGGCAGAGGAGATAAAGGCTGTCATCGCTTCGCTTTGATCGCGGAGAAGGTTTTATATGGATTTATGAGTAAGTAGCTGGTCAAATTAAACGTATATTATCCGCGCCGGCGATTTCGAGGCGATTTGGCTGCGGAGTGAGGGAGCGATGCGGGCATCGTGACCGAGCGACAATGCCGAAGCGACCGGAATCGGCAAGTGGATAATATGCGAGATCATCTACTTTCAGGGGCGATTTTTGTTTCGTTTTAATTTGAACAGCTACTTATTATTATGCACTGTGCATTATGAATTATGCATTGAATAGACTATGTTAAAGAAATTTTTTCTCAACCTTCTTTCCTCGTTCATGGGCGCTTGGATTGCCATGGTGCTCTTCTGTGTAGTTGCGGTTATTGTGGCTGTAGGGGTGGCTGTACGCCTCAACAGTGACGAGGATAGCAAAGCTTCAAAGGTCAACTCAGACGCCGTGCTTCTGCTCGACCTCTCAGGCACTATCATAGAGACTCCTGAAGCCGGCCAGATCGATTTCATGTCTCTTGCGATGGGCGACGGTGTGGATTCTCCCACAGCGCTCAACGTTCTCATCGACGGTATTCGTGAAGGCAAGGACTCAGACAAAATAAAGGCGATGTATATTAAATGTGGACATCCTTCAGCTTCTCCGGCGACTCTCAATGCTATCCGCATGGCAGTGGCAGACTTTAAGAAAAGCGGAAAGAAAGTTTACGCTTACGCCGACGCTATGACGATGGGCGACTATTTCGTCGCAGCCCAGGCCGACAGCCTCTTCCTCAATCCCGGAGGATCCTTGGCCATCTCAGGGCTTGGAGGAACTACTCTTTTCTATAAGGATTTACTCGACAAGATCGGTGTCAAGATGACCCTTGTAAAGGTCGGCACTTTCAAGTCGGCTGCCGAACCTTACATATCCAACGAGATGAGTGCTCCGGCCCGTGCCCAGCTTGATACGCTTTATGGCAATATGTGGAGCTATATCGGAAAGGCTGTAGCCGAGGGGCGAAAATCCCTGAAGGCAGGCTCCCTCAATAAAGCTGCCAATGAGTTCATATCTTTCCAGACTTCTCAGGAAGTGCTCAGACAGGGATTTGTAGACCGTCTGGTCTATGAACGCCAGATCGACGACATCGTGGGGCGTCTGGTTGGCAAGGACGGCGAGGACGTGGACTATTATACTCCGGAGACCCTTTCTGAAAACTCCGGGTGGGGTAAGGCCTACGGAAAGAAGAACCGGGTGGCCGTGCTTTATGCTACCGGTGAGATACAGGAGAATTCAAAGAGTGGAATCGACTGCTACAGACTCGTTCCCCAGATTACGTCTCTCGCGGAAGATGATGAGGTTAAGGCGCTCGTGTTGCGAGTCAACTCTCCGGGTGGCTCAGTCTTTGGCAGTGAGCAGATAGGAGAGGCTCTCGATTATTTTAAGTCGAAGGGAAAGCCTTTCATAGTCTCTATGGGAGATTACGCTGCATCCGGCGGATATTGGATCTCGTGCACCGCCGACCGTATTTTCGCTGATCCCCTGACCATAACGGGATCAATAGGCATTTTCGGGCTCTTCCCCTCGGCTGAGGGGCTTGTGAAGAAGCTTGGAATCACACCCCAGACGGTGAGCACTAATCCGGGTAAGGATATTTCCCTTTTCTACGACCCCACCCAGGAGCAGCTTGATGTGCTTCAGACTTACATCAACGATGGATACTCAAGGTTTGTGAAGCGTGTGGCTAAAGGAAGGAAGTTGAAGGAAGAGAGAGTCCGTCAGATTGCCGAAGGCCGTGTCTATGACGCCGCGCAGGCTCTGAGTCTAAAGCTTGTCGATAAGCTTGGCTCACTCGACGACGCCGTCGCGTATGCCGCTTCAGAGGCAGGTCTTGCAGAAGGGAAATACGGAGTGGCTGTATATCCCAAATACAAACCTGACTTCCTTGATTTGCTCAGAGCTCAGGGATTCGATCAGCTCGGTCAGGAAATCTCGAGGATTTCAGGCGAGCGTCCGGAGTCTATGCTTATTCGCGAGTCCGCGCGCCTGTTGCGCCGCGCTCCATGGCAGGCGAGAATGACACCGCTCTATATTAGGTTTAATTGATCAATACCGTCTTTCCTATGGCTAAGATCGATGGATTTATGAAATATGTGCTGACTCCTTTCTCCTGGCTTTACGGCTTTGGGGTCTACGTACGCAACAAACTCTTCGACTGGGGAATACTGAAGGAGACTTCCTTCTCTATCCCTGTCGTAGGCGTGGGTAACATTACGGTCGGAGGCACTGGAAAGACACCCCATGTGGAATATATTCTTGAATGCCTGAGGTATAGAAGAAACATTGCGGTTCTCAGCCGGGGGTATAAGCGCAAGACCCGCGGATTTATTGTGGCGTCGTCGAAAAGTACTCCCGGAGATATCGGTGATGAGCCTTTGCAGATCTACGAGAAATTCGGCGGTACTGTCAAGGTGGCGGTCTGCGAGAGCAGGGTGAAGGGAGTGAGGGAACTCATTAGAAAATATCCTAAGCTCGACTTGATAGTACTCGACGATTCTTTTCAGCACAGATATATCAAGCCTAAGCTCAACATTATGCTGATGGATTATTCCCGTCCTGTCTATTCCGACGATATTCTGCCGCTTGGAAGGATGCGCGAAAGCAGCGAGGCGAGATACCGGGCCGATATGGTGATTACTACAAAATGCCCCTCAGACATATCCGCGCTCGACATGCGTCTTGTCTCAAAGCATCTTGAGCTCCTTCCATATCAGAAGCTGTATTTCTCCACTTTTGACTATGGCGGCCTGATACCTGTATTTCCCGACGACTGTGCGGAACGTGTAAAGCTTGCCGATATTTCTGATCAGGATTCTGTGATTCTTCTGACGGGAGTGGCGAATCCGCGCCCCTTCGTCAATCATTTCAGATCGTTCCCATTCAAGAAGAAGGTGCTTCATTTTCCCGACCACCACGATTTCAAGAAGTCGGATCTTCATGAAATTCATGCAAAATTCGACAGTCTAACCGGAGTACGTAAGTTCATAATAACTACGGAGAAGGATGCGGTGAGAATAAGCCACAATCCTTATTTTCCAGTTGAGATTCGTCCGTATATATTCTATATCCCTATCGGTGTAAGGATGTTGGAGACAAACTTCGGCTACGACTTCGTGCCAGACCTGCTTCAGGCCATAGGAAGATAAACAATAGGCGCGATTCCCGCGTTTATCATATGCACGCAAAACGTAAAAAGCAAAATCAAATACGATGGAAAAAACTATGCTCGAAAAGATAAAGGAGACCGCTTCCTTTATTCGCTCTAAAGTGTCTGAAATGCCAGATACCGCCGTCATTCTCGGATCAGGACTTGGCAATCTGGCCGACAGGATGGACATAATTTCGGAGATTGACTATCATGACATTCCCAATTTCCCTGTCTCGACAGTTGCCGGACACGCTGGCAAACTTATATTTGGCACTCTCGGCGGTAAGTATATTATGGCTATGAAGGGTCGATTCCATTATTATGAGGGCTACGACATGAAACAGGTGACTTTCCCGATTCGTGTGATGAAGGCACTCGGCGTCAAGACTCTATTCGTCAGCAACGCCGCAGGAGGAATGAATAAGGAGTTCCGTGTAGGAGATGTGATGATCATCACAGACCATATCAATCTTTTCCCCGAAAATCCCCTGAGAGGCAAGAACTATGACGAACTCGGCACAAGGTTCCCGGCGATGACAGAAGCTTATAAGAAATATTTAGTGAAATACGCAGATGAAATCGCTGATGCAGAAGGTCTGCGCCTCATGCACGGAGTCTATGTCGGCACTCCCGGTCCGACTTTCGAGACTCCGGCTGAGTATGAGTATTTCCGTATCATCGGCGGTGACGCTGTCGGTATGTCTACCGTCCCTGAGGTTATTGTAGCAAATCATGCCGGTATAGATGTGTTCGGTCTGTCAGTTATCACCGATCTCGGAGGAAAGGATATAGATTATGTCCCCACTCATGAAGAGGTGCAACAAGCGGCTGAGACAGCATCCCCCGTTATGGTGAAGCTCATCACCGAAATGCTTCGCAAACTTTAATCGTCCAACGCACAACGAAAAACCAATTTAATGCTATGGCAGAAATATCAGATTTGGGTGAGTTCGGTCTTATCGACCGGCTCACTTCCGATTTTCCATTAAAAAACGACTCGTCGGTCTATGGCGTCGGCGATGATGCGGCGATTCTGAATTTCGCCGACAGGGATGTTCTTGTGACTACCGACCTTTTGCTCGAAGGCATTCATTTCGACCTTCGTTACGTTCCGCTCAAGCATCTCGGCTATAAGTCGGCAATTGTCAACTTCAGTGATATCTATGCGATGGGAGGCACCCCGAGGCAGATTACGGTTTCTCTCGGTATTTCGAGCCGGTTTACGGTGGAGCATATTGATACCCTATATGAAGGCATTCGCACGGCTTGCGAGTTGTATGGAGTTGACCTTGTGGGTGGAGACACTTCTGCTTCAGTGACGGGTCTCGTGATCAGTATCACTTGTATAGGCGACTGTGAAAAAGGAGAGGAGATCAGGCGTGACGGTGCCAGACCTACTGATCTTATCTGTGTCTCAGGCGATCTCGGGGCGGCGTTCATGGGGCTGCAGCTCCTCGAGCGTGAGAATCGTGTAAGCGCAGAGGCCGGTAAAGATTTTACACCTGATTTCTCAGGCAAGGAATATATCCTTGAGCGGCAGCTGAAGCCTGAGGCGAGAAAGGATATCATAGCAGCTCTCCGTGCTGAAGGTATCAGGCCAACTTCCATGATGGACGTTAGCGACGGTCTGTCATCGGAACTTCTGCACATTTGTAAGAATTCACATACAGGATGCAGGGTGTATGAAGACCGTATACCGATCGACTACCAGACTGCCCTGATGGCGGAGGAACTCAACATGAATCTGATTACAGCTGCAATGAACGGAGGAGAGGATTACGAGCTCTTGTTTACTGTGCCTCTGACCGACCACGATCGTATTGAGAACATTAAGGGAGTAAAGATGATCGGCTACATCACCGAGCCCGATCTCGGCTGCGCTATGATCTCGCGCGACGGTCAGGAATTTCCCCTGAAGGCTCAGGGTTGGAATGCCTTTTCGAAGAAGGATTAACGCATCGCAACGAGTATTTGTATTATTTAACAGTAGTTTTGCAATCAATGCGAAAGTAAAGTGTTAATTTTGCATATGATTTTTGTCGTCATGGCTCCCTTACAAGACGGTAGCCAATGGCTAAACCTTTTAATTTAATTGTTGAAATCAACTGAAGCCCTTATGGAACAGACAGTTAATATCCGTGAGCTCAACGACCGCATCGCTGCTAAGAGCAATTTCCTAAGCATGATCCGCAACGGCATGGACCAGCGTATAGTCGGACAGAAGCATCTTGTTGACTCCCTTCTGATTGCCCTCCTCTGCAACGGACACGTTCTGCTCGAAGGTGTTCCGGGTCTTGCAAAGACCCTCGCGATCAAGACCCTCGCTAATCTTGTGGATGCTAAATACTCGCGTATCCAGTTCACACCAGACCTTCTTCCCGCCGATGTCATCGGTACTCTAATCTATAGCGTCAAGAAAGAGCAGTTTGAAGTGAAGAAAGGTCCGATTTTCGCGAATTTCGTTCTCGCCGACGAGATCAACCGTGCTCCGGCAAAGGTACAGAGTGCGCTTCTTGAGGCCATGCAGGAACGCCAGGTGACTATCGGCGAGCAGACTTTCCCGCTTGACCGTCCGTTCCTTGTGATGGCTACGCAGAACCCAATAGAGCAGGAAGGAACATATCCGCTTCCTGAGGCACAGACCGACCGTTTCCTCTTGAAGGTTATCATCGGATATCCTACCAAGCAAGAGGAAAAAATGATCATCCGCCAGAATATAAAAGGAGCCCTTGACGCTGTGAGGGCAGTCGTGTCTACCCAGGATGTCCTCGAGATTCAGAAGCTTGTCAGAGAAATCTACATCGACGAGAAAATCGAGAACTATATAGTCGACATAGTCTTCGCTACCCGAAACCCTGAGGCTGCAGGCCTGAAGGATCTTGAAGGCATAATCGCCTACGGTGCTTCCCCGCGTGCTTCGATATCGCTCGCAGTCGCCTCTCGCGCCTATGCGTTCCTTCAGGGAAGAGGCTACGTCATTCCGGAAGATGTTCGCGCCGTGTGCCACGACGTGATGCGTCATCGCATAGGTCTGACCTATGAGGCTGAGGCCAACAATATTTCTGCCGACGAGATCATATCTAATATTCTCGACAAGGTTCAGGTTCCCTGATCTCGCAATACGCAATACGCAATACGCACAACGCAAAACGCACAATGGATGCCAAGGAACTTCTCAAGAAAGTAAGGAAAATAGAAATAAAGTCGCGTGGACTCTCCAACAATATCTTTGCTGGAGAATACCACACTGCCTTCAAGGGCAGGGGCATGATGTTTTCCGAAGTAAGGGAATATCAGCCGGGCGACGATGTGCGTGATATCGATTGGAATGTCACGGCACGTCATAATAAGCCATACGTAAAGGTGTATGAGGAGGAGCGTGAGCTGACAGTAATGCTTCTCGTTGATGTGAGCGGTAGCCGTGATTTTGGTGCTGTGGGCCAGGTGAAGCGCGAGTTTATCGCTGAGATAGCGGCGACTCTCGCCTTCTCTTCCATTCAGAACAACGATAAGGTTGGGGTCATTTTCTTCAGCGATAAAGTTGAGAAATTCATACCTCCTCAGAAAGGTCGCAAGCACATCCTTTTCATCATCAGGGAAATCATTGACTTTAAGCCTGAACATCGTGCTACGGACCTTAACGCTCCGCTCGTATTCATGACCAATGCATTGAAGAAAAGGTGTTCTGCTTTCCTGCTCAGCGACTTCATCGATTCGCACGATTATTTTAAGTCGCTCTCCATAGCCAACCATAAGCATGACGTGGCTGCTATTCAGGTCTACGATAAGCGCGACGCAAAAATGCCGGATGTCGGACTTGTAAGGCTTCGCGATCTTGAGACGGGAAGGGATCTCTGGCTCGATACCTCCTCCAAAAGCGTCAGGAAAGCCTATGACAAGGCTTGGTATGAGCGTCAGCAGAATTTCTCGTCTACGACCGCAAGATGTGGAGTCGATTCTGTCTCGGTGGCCACAGATGAAGACTATGTAAAGGCGCTGATCAGTCTGTTCCGCCGTCGCGGTTGATAATTAGAAACAGAAACTATGAGGAATTTTATTCGTAAATATCTGTCTGTCTCTCTGGTGGCAATGGCATTGTCGATGCCTGCCGCCGCCTCCGTGAAGGTGACAGCTTCGCTTGATTCGGCTTCGATAATGATGGGGCGTATTGATACGCTTCGCCTTGTAGTAGACCGTGAGGCCGGAGTGCAGGGTGTATTCCCCATCTTCAACAGGCAGGGTCCCGGTGGACTCGTCACTCTTTTCAACGACACTGTCGAACTCGGAGCTCCGATCGTCGACACTGTAAAGCAGGATGGCGGCCGTATCATAGAGCGCCTTCGGGTGCCGGTTCAGGTGTTTGACTCTGGATTCTATCGCCTTCCTCCGTTCGTATATCTCACTGCTTCCGATTCTGTCGGGTCAAATGAGCTTGATCTTACTGTGGTTCCAGTTAAGGTTGGAGAGAACGATGCCATCTCAGACTTTCGGGATATTGCCGATCCTTCTGACCGTTCGTTTTGGGACTGGATGCCGGATTGGCTCTACGATCTCTGGTGGTTGTGGCTTCTTCTTATCGCTGCTATAGCTGCAGCTGTCTATTTCGGACGTAAATATAGAAAGACCGGCAAGTTCATTACACTTCCAGAAAAGCCGCAGCCGAAACCATGGACTGTTGCCCTCGATCGTCTTGAAAACCTCAAGGCGAAGAATCTTTGGGAAAACGGAATGGAAAAGGAATACTTCACCCAGCTTACGGATATCCTGCGCGATTATCTACAGGCTCGCTTTGGTATTAATGCCATGGAGATGACCTCCAGACAGATCATGCAGACTCTTGCCGATCAAGAAGATGTCAGAGAAAAACGCTCCTATGTTCGAAAAATTCTGGACGTGGCGGATTTCGTCAAGTTCGCTAAAGTCCGTCCGCTCCCGGCCGACAATGTGGAAGCTTTCGAGAATGCAGTCAATTTTGTCAAAGAGACGGTTGAGAAGGAGCCCGAACCTTCTTCCGGTGACGATGCCGCCGCTCCCCGGGGCTCTTCGTCCGATTTGAAGAAAGGAGGTGAGAGATGAAATTTCTGCATCCCGGTATGCTCTGGCTTCTGCTGGTGATTGTGCCCCTTGTTGCATGGTATGTCGTGAAGCACCGTAATGCCAACCCCTCCATTGGCGTCTCGTCTCTTCAGCCCTTCCTAAGGTTCGGAAATTCATGGAAGGTTTGGGTAATGCATCTCTGCTTTGTTCTCAGGATGATCTGCGTGGCCGCTGTAATTGTGGCTCTTGCACGTCCGCAAACCTACGATAGTCTTAAGAATTCCAGGGTCCTCGGCACTGATATCATTCTGGCCATGGATATTTCAGGATCGATGTCGGCTACGGATTTCAAACCGAATAGATTCATTGCCGCAAAGGATGTCGCGACTTCTTTTGTAAATTCGCGCCCTAACGACAATATGGGTCTTGTAGTGTTTGCCGGAGAATCCCTTTCATTGATGCCTCTGACCAACGACCGTGCGGCTCTCGTCAATGCGATAGCCAACGTCGACATGGGCGACCTCAATGATGGAACAGCCATCGGCGATGGCCTCACGAGCGCGATCAATCGTATCTCTCAGGGTAAAGCTAAGTCTAAGAGCATTATCCTTCTGACCGACGGCAGCAACAACGCAGGCGACGTCCCTCCAGTGACGGCGGCTCAGATTGCTAAGCAGAAGGGTATAAAGATATATACTATCGGAGTCGGTACGAACGGAAAGATGCAGATAGCGGATCCTTATGGTTTCTCTACCACCACTCTCGAGACCAAGATCGATGAGCCTCTTCTCCGGAATATGGCGAAACTGACAGGAGGCAAGTATTTCCGTGCGAAAGACGAGCGTATGCTCAAGCAGGTGTTTGAGGAGATTGACTCGCTTGAGAAATCGAGTATCGATGTGAATTCGGTGACTCTTACCCAGGAGGAATTCATGCCTTGGCTCTGGCTGGCTTTCGGTGCTCTCGCTCTGTCGCTACTGCTTCGTTACACTATAATTAGAAGAATACCGTAATGTTTACGTTTGCATATCCAGCTTTACTCATCCTGCTTATCGCAGTGCCGCTTGTGGTGGTGCTGTATCTGCTCGCGCGCCTTGCCCGCAAGAAGAAAATCGCGAGGTTCGGCAATATGGAATCCCTGAAAGACCTTATGCCGGAGGTGTCCAAATATAAACCCCCGTTGAAGATTGCTCTTGAGGCGGGAGCTCTTGCGTTTTTGGTCATCGCCTTGTGCCGTCCTTGGGGAGGCGTGCATACGACTAAGACCGATAAGGAAGGTATAGAGGTAGTCATAGCTGTCGATGTCTCCAACTCCATGCTGGCTTCATCTACATCCGACAATTCCGGCACATCGAGAATGAGGGCTTCCAAGCTCGTGCTTGAGAAGCTCATCAATCGTCTCGACAATGACCGTGTGGGTCTGATTGTTTACGCAAACGATGCCTATACACTGATTCCTGTCACGAGCGATTACGTGTCGGCCAAGCTATTTCTCAATTCTATCGACCCGTCGCAATATGACAATCAAGGCACAAATATCGGAGCGGCGATCGACAGGGCTGTAAAATCCTTCAGTGCGGACGATAATATCGGAAAGTCGATAGTTCTTATCACCGATGCTGAGGAACTTGAGGATGAATCCGGAGCTCTCGAGGCGGCAAAGCGTGCGAAAAAGAATCATATTCAGCTCAACGTAGTTGGAGTTGGTTCCCCTACTCCTGTTCAGATTCCGACCCCTGCCGGCCCCATGATCAATCCTGAGACCGGAATGCCTGTGGAGACTGCCCTCGACGAGAATCTGGCTGCTAAGATAGCAGGCGCTGGCGACGGTATCTATGTTAACGCCTCGAATCCCGACGCCCTCAATGAGTTGGAGAAACAGATGGATACTGTCAAGAAGTCTGCGCTTGAGACTAATGCATATGCCGTCCACGACGAACTCTTCACGATATTCGCATGGATAGCTCTTGCGCTATTGCTCATAGATGTCTTCATACTCGACAGGAAGATCAGTTGGCTCGACAGAATCACTTTCTTCAAAAAGGAATCCAGATAATGAAGTTGTTATGAAGAAATCAATTCTTGGAAATATAAAGGTGTTGGCCATTGTATGTGCCTTGGCCGCAGTTTTCGTGAATACTTTTGAGGTGTCTGCAACTACCAATCGGCAGGAGCGGCGTCTCGTCGACAAAGGCAACCAGCTTTTCCGTAGCGGTCATTATCTTGAGGCCGGTGAGGCCTATCAGAAGGCGCTTAAGGTCGAGCCTGAATCAAAGGAGGCTCTCTATAATCTTGGCCTCACTTATATTCGCCGT
The DNA here is from genome assembly GCA_029060585.1 of Muribaculaceae bacterium. The sequence goes on along the minus strand of JAIDTS010000508.1, from coordinate 3,412 downwards.
GCTTCCGCCGCTCAGTCCGACTCTCTGCGTCAGCAGCTCGCTAAGGTCGGTGCCGAAGCCATGCAGGCGGTGGCCCAGGCTTTTAAGGAGAAACCTGACCTCGCTGCCGATGCAATCTTCAATCTGGGCAACCTCGCTTTCAACGCTCAAGACTATGCGCAGGCAGTCGACATGTATAAGCAGTCGCTACGCATTCGCCCGGAAGATGAGAAGACACGGCGTAATCTTCGTATAGCCCAGAAGAAACTGCAGCAAAACCAGGATCAGAATCAAGACCAGAATAAGGATCAGAATAAGGATCAGGATAAAGACCAGAATCAGGACCAGAATCAAGACCAGAATCAGGATCAGAATCAGGACCAGAATCAGGATCAGCAGCAGAATCAGGATAGGCAACCGCAACAGCCTGAGATCAATCCACAGGCTGCAGAGCAGATACTTAAGGCACTTGAAAACAAGGAGAATCAGACCCGTGCCCGTGTGAATAAATCTAACAACGGCCAGGAGGCCGCAGGACGGAGCAGGAATACGAAGCGCTGGTAAATTCTCAATTCTCTACTTTTTTGATTATGACCCGTTTTAGACTTTACATTTTGAGTTTCCTCCTTTCGGTGACTACGCTTGCGGCCTCGGCGGCGGGAAAGTTTCAGATTTCTGTGTCGACTCAGACCGGGGCCGATGATATCGAGGTAGGAGAGCAGTTCTATGTTTATCTGAAATTAATTGATATAGAAGATGAACTTTCCGCTCCCAATGTCCCTGGTGCTGTGGTGAAGTATTTCACGCTAAGTAGTCAGTCTACTTCGATGACTGGTTTCAATGGAAAGATGACGCGTTCCACTTCATTTACTTATGTAGCCACTTGTTCCGCTTCTAAAGAGGGCTCTTTCTCACTTGGACCTTTGACTTTGGATGGTGTGCAAAGCAACAAAGTGTCTTACACTATTGTGAAGAAGGGTACGGGCTCTCTCTCCAAACTCCAGCAGAGACAACAGAATCATCAGGCTGCAGCTCAGCAGGGAATGCAGTCTCAGCGGTCAGAAGATGAAAGCGAGGGACCGAAATTCATTGGAAAAGGCAATGAGAAACTTTTCCTTAAAGCTTCTGTTTCAAAATCTACAGCTTACGAACAGGAAGCTCTCGTCTATACGGTGAAACTATATTCCTCTTATGCTCCGATTAAGTTCATCGGTGCCACAGAAGCGCCCAAATTCGATGGGTTTGTAGTAGAGGAGTCTGATGAGACATCTAAATCTCTTCATTACGAGACTTACAACGGTCAGGAATACGCCACAGCCATCATCGCGCGCTATATAATATTCCCTCAGATGACCGGTAAACTTACAGTCAAGGGAAATACCTATACCGTTAGCACCGACGAACAGGAATACTACGATGATCCTTATTTCCGGATGCTGACTGTCAGGCGTCCCATTCAGCTTAACGTTACTCCTAATGATCTTGTGGTTGATGTCAAGGCTCTCCCTTCTCCTCAGCCTGCAGATTTTTCGGGAGGCGTGGGTCAGTTCTCTATTTCTTCATCGCTTCCTTCCGCATCGTTGAAGACCAACCAGCCGGCCTCGATAGTCTATGAGGTGAAGGGTAGCGGCAACATAAAGTATGTCAAGCTGCCTGACCTAAACACACTTTTCCCAAAACAGCTTGAGGTTTTCTCTCCTACTACGGAAGTTGACGCCGTCTCGAAGGGTTCATCCGTTTCCGGAAGTGTAAAATTTGATTATTCATTTACTCCCCTTGAAATGGGACAGTATCAGATTCCTGAGGTGGCTTTGGTTTATTTCGATCCTGCTACGGGAAGATATGAGAGGTCTGTCGCTAAGGGCTACACTGTGGAAGTGGATAAGGGTGCCCTTTCCGAGAAATCACAGACCAAAAACAGACTGAGGTTCTCCGACTCTCTGATGAGTGTAGGGAAACTTTCCGGAAAGAGTGTCCCGTTGGTCTACAGATTCGGCTATTGGCTATGGTTTGTCATTCCTGGTCTCGCACTTGTAGCCGTGGTGTTTGTCTATCGCCGTCATCTCAAGAGCGCAGCCGACATTGTTGGCACACGCATGCGTAAGGCTGGTAAGGTGGCTGCTCGTCGTCTCAAGAAGGCTGTCGTATGTATGAAGAACGGTGAGCGCGAGAAGTTCTACGATGAGATGCTTGTCGCTCTTTGGGGCTACGTCAGCGCCAAACTTAACATTCCTACGTCGGAACTTAACCGACAGAACGTCGCTCAGCGGCTTGAGGAAGCAGGTGCGTCGCAGGAGGCGGTAGATCGGTTTGTCGGTGTGCTTGACGACTGCGAGTTTGCTAAATATGCACCCGGTTCCGGCGACGATGAGCTCAAGACCGTCTATGAGCGCGGAGCCGATGTGATCAATACCCTTGAAGAGGCCGGTTTAAGGTCGCAAAAACAATGAATGTTATGAGACTCAATAATATATTCCACTCTCTCTTGAAATCGGCATCTCTTTTTGCGGTGTCGCTTGGCGTGGCAATCGGCGCATCGGTGTCCGTTGTAGCCGCTAATTCTTCTGTAGCGATGGCGGATACCCTTTATTCTCATGGGGAATATGCCAAGGCGGCGGAAGCATATCAAGCCATAGCGCAGGTAGACGGGGATTCTCCCGCTCTGCTTTTCAACCTTGCCAATTCGTATGCCCAGACTGGCGATCTTGGTAAAGCCATGCTCTACTATTCCAGGGCCAGCCGTCTTGATCCTACCAGCAAGGAGATCAGAAACAACCTTGAGTATTTCACATCGAAGGTGGAGGATTCCAATAGGGCTGAGCTAAGAGGGAAGAAGATGAGTGTAGCTCCCGACCATCCGACATTTTTTCAGAGTGTCGACCGTTTTATATGTGCTGATTTCCCTCGCGACATGTGGGCGTATATTGCTGTCGTCGCTTTTATTCTGCTGTTGGGGCAGATTGCCCTTTATCTTTTCTGCAGTGATGTCCGGATCCGGAAATTTGGCTTTTTCGGTGGTATTTGTTCATTATTTGTCTCTATAGTTTGCATTGTGTTTGCCTTTAAGAGTGCTTCATACTATGACTCGCACGACAAAGCCGTGCTGATCGCCTATAAGACGGAGCTTCTTATTGAACCCTCTTCCGATGCGAAACCGGCAAGCAATCTGCTTTGCCAGGGTACACTTTTCGACATAATCGCTGAGGAGACGGATGTCGAAGGTGTGGCTACATGGTATAAGGTACGCCTCAATTCTGATTTCGAGGGTTGGGTCCGAGCTTCCGACATTGCAGTCATATAAATTGGCTGCCTTGGAATATGATAAGTAGCTGGTCAAATTAAACGTATATTATCCACGCCGGCGATTTCGAGGCGATTTGGCTGCGGAGTGAGGGAGCGATGCGGGCATCGTGACCGAGCGACAATGCCGAAG
>JAIDTS010000507.1 GCA_029060585.1 Muribaculaceae bacterium | reverse complement strand
TGCAGCTGCCGGATGGAATGTGACATTATAGTAGAAAAAAACTCAGACATCCGGAGATTTTTTCGGATATCTGAGTTCGATCTGATATAAGTTACCTATAGATCAAGCGCGAAGATTAAATACCTACGTTCCGGATCTACGCAGTGCCTTCTTCAAAGCTTGTAGACTTCCACTCCTGCGAGTAGGAAGCAGCCTGTTCCGTAGTCGTCGAAGTCAGGAACTGAGTCGTAGGCTACCGGCTGGCCGTCTTTGGGTTCCTTGCCGGTGCCCTGCACGTAGCCCAGGTAACCGTTCTCATGCACTGCTTCTTTCACCATGGCGTTCCAGGCCTTGGTTATAACCGGCATGTATTTCGCCTTGTCGAGGATACCGTTGCGTACTCCCCAAGCCATGCCGTAGACGAAGAGGGCAGTGCCTGTAAGTTCCTTTCCTCCGAAGTTGTCGGGATCATGGAGAGAGACGTTCCAGAATCCGTCCGGACGCTGACACTTCACGAGGGCGGCGCACATGTCCTGAAGGTCTTTGACGTATGTAGCGCGGTGGGGATCATCAGCCGGAGTATCCTCGAGCACTCTCACGAGCGCGGCTACGACCCAGCCGTTGCCACGGCTCCAATAGCAGTTCTTACCGTTTGGTTCCTTATAGGGAGGAACGAAATCGGCGTCACGCCACCACAGGCCCTCCTTCTCGTTGTAGAGGCCACCTGCGAGAGTATTGCGGCTCCACTCATACATGTCCCATGCCTTTTCCGCATATTTTTTGTCGCCTGTCACGGCACTCAGTTTGGTGAGCACCGGCATACCCATCTGTATAGCGTCGATCCAAGTCCAGTCGTCAACCTGCGGAGTATTGACCAACATATTGCAGAGCGATATGGTCTGGGTCAGCATCTCCGGTTTCGGAGTCAGTTTGTAGAGGTCGATGTAGGTCTGTCCGCACGCATAGTTGTCGGCATTGCGTGTAGTGGTGTCGTCGCGTCGCATGCCCCACTTGAATCCTTCTGCCCAGTCTGTGGCATACTGCCAGTATTTCTTGTCAGGATAGATGGAATGGAGAGCCATCAGTCCTTCGAAATAAATGGAGCGTGTCCAAATATTTGCCTCATACACACGTTTGCGGCTGTAGTAGGGGATACCCAGAAGGGGATCCGGATGTTTACGCATATATAGGTCGTTGACCTTGATAAGTGTCTTGAGTGTTTCCTGCCTGGGAGGTAGCTCCTCCTTCGCCATGATGGAAGGAACAGCCATCAGCACTGCGAGGATGGTTAAGATTGTTTTTCTCATAGGGCGTTTTTTTAATGCATAATTCTTAATTCATAATGCACAATAATATGCTTTGTAGATTATGCTTAGGTTAAATTATTAAGTTTGTTATTTCTTTTTGTTTAGGGGAATTAGCTTGACGTAAGAGTTGAGGCCGGAGGGGACAGTCTCCCAGTCGGAGTAGTCCACAACCTTCTTGCCGATTACGCTGGCGATGTTGGCATCCTTGAAAATCTTCCATTTCTTTCCCTTGCGGTCATAATCGGCTATACGGTTGGCCGGGAGGTTGGTGACGTCAATCTCAAGAGTGTTGGTGCCAGGTTGAAGCAGGTTGCTTATCTCAATCGTAAAGGGAACACTCCACACTTTTCCCGCATCCTTCCCGTTGACCTTTACTGAGGCACTTTCGCGCAGGTCGCCGAGATCAAGGAGCCAGCTGTCGGCCGTAACGTCTTTAGGAAGGTCGAACGATACCTTGTAGCGAGCAGTGCCTGTATTGACTTTAGCTGCATCTACATCCAGATTAGTCCATGCCGTCACTGTGTCTGTTTCGAATGTCCCTTCTATCGCAGGTTGGCTTTCAAGGAAAGTTATGCTCCAGCCTCTGTCTATATCAATAGGTTCGGCTCTGTCGTAATAAGTCCAATTCTCGGCCTCGATATCGGTAGGGAAGGTTTTCAGCAGAAGAGACTGTCCCGGCTCGGCTTGAAGTAGTATTTCGGTAGTTCCGTCAGGTCCTTTTCTCGTCAGGGCCTTTCCTTTTTTTCCAGTGAGTGGATTGAAAATCATCACGCTTTCGGCCGGAGTCGCGAGCGTCTCCCATCCGTCGATTCTGTCTCCGTTCAGAAGGGCAAGGAAATAGTTGTATCCTCCCGCCTCGTTAGTGCGTCGAAGTACCGAGACTCCCTTGCTACGCAAAGGCTCCGGTTTTGCTCCGGTCATAAGTATGGCATCCTGCAAATCCTTCGCTGGGGAAGCCATATCCTTTTCAAGGAGTTGCAACTGGGCGCGTCTTTCTTCAAGATTTCCGAGACCTGGAACATCATAGGGAAGGTGCTCTGTAAAGATTACGTTTCCCCCTTTAGCCTTTATATCTTTGAGGGCCTTCAGTGTCTCGACCGGCATGAAGTTGACTGGGGGAACTACGATAGACTTGTATCGGTTGCCTCCCTTGGATACTATATATCCTTCCGGGTCAACGCTCAGATCTGCTATGAGAGCGTCGGAAAGATAGTCCGGGTCGAGACCGGCCTTTACGAGTTCCCCAACCATCGCTTTCACGTCGGGCATCTTCTTATCCATGCTATGGATATCAAACATCATGTAGATTCCGTCCTGACGCTGCCATATGTCGTCGATAGGAAAATACAATAGCACGTCGGAGTCAGGAGACCCGGCAGTGAGGAACGACTGGCATCTTGCAATATACTTAAAGAGAGCGTCGGCGTCTTTCCATATAGTGTTGGTAGGCGACATATTCACCGAAGCGTAGAACAGCCAGCCGGGGAACTCGACACCCTTTGGAGAATATGTCGCTCCGTGGAAGAAGATATGATTGACTCCAGCCGCAAGCATCTGGTCAATCTCCGGTTTTGCGACCGACAGTGAGGTATGGAAATGCTCGGTGAGCCATGTCAGCGTCTCAGCTGAAACCAAAGGTTTTCCTGCGATGTGGGCGGCAGAGGACGCAAATTTCAAGACTGCGGGATCGGCGTCGGAGTGACGTGAGTCACCTGTAGGATGAAGTCCCGGTATGTTGAGGTCCGAACGCCCGAACGACTCGCATTCCGGGATATCGACTATCGCATAGAGATCAATGATATTAGCCGGGCTGCCATGACTCTGATTACGAATCTGAGCACCATGAGAATGTGCCCATCTTGTCCAGAGGTCGGTGAAATTTTCCCTGAGTACGCGAGCGAGTGTAAAGCGGTAGTCTCGAGTGATGCGGCCGCGAAGTTCCGTATGATTCTCGGTGTCGGCAAATTCCGGTATGTATTGTTCGAGACGGTATCCATGGTCTTTGGCGAATTCCTCGAGTAAACCTTCTGTCCAGTCTGAACCATAAACTTCGTAGGAGTCATTGAACATTACCTTAGGGAAAATATCTTCATTTCCCTTGAAGGCGCGGTCAAATCGGTCGAGATACTTCTTTACAGCTATGCTGTCGTAGTGATTGACTACATATCCCTCGCCTCCGGGGGCTGCACGCTTCACTTTTTGGAACGTACGGCCGGCGAGAAGGGCATACACTTGCCATTCTCCTTTCTTCGGGGCTGTCCAGTCAAGTGTGCCGTCTTTCTTGAGTTTCTTAGTGATGTCTATTCGAGTGTCTCCGCTTACGGCCATTATCTTCTCGATGGATGCGACAGGACGCTGGCGTTCATCGGCAGGCTCAATTTTAACAGAAAGCTTCTTACCGGGAGCTACGCTCCACTTCTCAATAATCAGTTTCTGAGCACTTTCATTCTCCGTCACCTCCGGACCTCCGAATGGCCAGCCGGTTCCGTTGTTCATCTCCGGCTGCAGCCCGAGACGTTGGCTTTCATCAGCCACATGTCTAAGCATCTCCATCCATCTCTTGGAGAGATAGGGGATATCATTGGCTTCGTTGCCCTGCACTCCGTAGATCGGAGTGATCTCGAAGCCCCCCATTCCCTTGCGGGCGAATTCCTCGAGATTGAAGGTGAGTCCTTCCGGATCTACGGCGCTTCCCTGCCACCACCAGCGAACGAATGGACGGTTGACGGTCGTCTCTGCATACCAGTCGGTCGATTTTTCGTCGGCTTGAGAGAAGAAAGTCGCGCTTCCGAGGAGGCATAAGGCTGAGAGAAATTTGTATCTTGTCTTCATGTATGTTGGGTTTTTAGTTTTTGGTTTTTAAAGGTCCTTAAGGTTTTTAAGGTCATTAAGGTCCTTAATGTTTTTTTGTGAGCCGCGAGGGTTTCACGCCTCGCGGTTCTGTAATTGTTAGGGGAGGGGTTTTATGCCTTCCCAGCGAACGTCCCAAGTTCCGTCTTTGGGAAATCCGGGATTCTCCGTCTCGCATCCGTCCCATCCTGCGGTCATTAGAGCCACTGCAGTGAGCAGACCTCCGTTTCCGGGAAGATAGCAACGCAGACGGTCATCCTGGAAATTATGGCCGTTGGGGAGATAGGTGTTGGTGCGTTTATCCATCAGAAGGGCATTGATCGCTTTCTCCGGTTGACCTACACGAACGGCGCACATGGCGGTTGTCGGGTAATCCCATCCCCAAGTCTTGTCCCAGTTCCAGTTGTTGTATACCCAGTCAAACGTGTTGTCGAGAATCTTTGGATCTGCCAGAGGGGATGCAGGAAGTATTCCGAGCGATCCGAGCACAGCCATGTGATCGGAGGTGAACCTTATATCCTCGTAGGTCTGCGGAGCCGTTTCGGCCGCGAGATAAAGAGAATCTTTAGCTGCAAGATGGGAGAGTCCTGAAGTGATCTTGTCCCATTCAGCGTTTCTCTCGAGTCCCATCCTCTCGCGCCATTTCTGTGCCGTGTTGAGTCCGAAGTGCCAGTATGACAGTTCGAATGGAGGATTGACAGTCTCCGCGGCGCGCAAGGTCTCCTGAGCAGGAATGATACCCTTCAGAATGTAGCGGTTGTTCTCTTCATCGCGGTCGGCGAATGAAGCCATGAACTGCGCTGTCTCCTCGATAAGTGGATAATACTTATTGAGAACGGCTGTATCCGGATTCGCACGATAGAGGAGTTCGGCAAGATAGATGAGGTGGGGCTGTTGCCATATTAGGAATGAGCCGACACCGGAGGGCGCTTCGATCGACGACGGATCAGTCATTTTCATCCACCTGACACCCTCGAATCCCTGACGCTCAGCGATTGATTTAGCGTTGGGTTCCGCTTTCTGATACCAGGGAAGTGTCCTTGCGAGAAGGTCTTCGTGGCCATATAAGGCGAACTGAGCCTGATGCCACCATATCATCTCGAGATGGAACTTACCAAACCATGAATTGTAGGTGAGGCCTGTTTCCTGCGGGGGAGTTGTTCCGGCGCAGTTCGTGGCGAGAAGGTACTGCGAGAGGACCACGCGGCGTTCAAGTTCCTTAGCACGCGGGTCAGTGCAATGGCTGAAGTCAACTACACCACCTTTACCCCAGAAATCCTGCCAGTATTCGGATGCGGATTCAATCGTAGAGGAAGCCGAGGGATTGTTGCCGTCTGTCATTTCTTCGGTGAACTGAGCCGTGATGTTCCATTTCTCTGCATCCGGAGTGATCACCACGGTGTTAGGCGCATCAAGCGATGCCTCACTGTTTCCGCTCCAATTCAGGGTGATGTAGTAGGAAGTAGTGTCAACCGAATGTCTTACCACGGCTTTCCCGGCTTCAGAGAGAACAATCTCAGTGCGATGTAGCGAATCGGCGTTCCAGTCGCAGGCATCGTCGCTGTGCTTGCCGGTAGGGTAGGGAAGCCTCAATGCGATAGCATGGCGTCCTTCGTCGTTGATTTCAGCCGCAACGAGATCAAGTTGGGGATCAACCGAAGTCTTTACGGAAGTTTTCTTACCATCAGCCGTAAAATGGGAATCAATCATTCCGTTCCACATATCGAGTGTCTGGTCGATGTCCGTAAGAGCTTCAGGTGTTAAACCTTGGAAGCCCAGAGCGCCGAGATGAAGACGATGGGGATTTACTCGATAGTAGTCAGCGGCAGCTTTCTTGCGGTCGTCGTCTTTAAACTGCACGGAATATAGTTCCTTTCTGCCACGTCCGAAATCGTATTCCTTGAGAGTCTCCTCGAAACGATAGTTTTCAGTGTTGGGAAAACTGTGCCATCCCCAGTCGCTCATCGTTCCAAGAGGCACTCCGTTGGTATAAGTCTCGGGAAAAGTCTGGAGTCCAGTAACGTCGACAGTGAAGGCGAATCGACCGTTTCCTACGGTGAGCGAGGCCATCGTGTCGATAGATGTGACATGGGGATTATTTCGGGTCACAAGTGCATATCGGTCGATACCACCCTTACGGTCGCTGCATCCGGATGAGATTGCCGTCGCGACGAGAAGATTCGCCGCGACGGTAGTCATTATTGTTCCGGAGCAGAATTTTCTGCCGAATATGTTCATTTCTTGTTGTTTGTCAGATTATCATATTCAAGGCCGGCGAGAATGAATGGGCCAATGCCCTTGGCGTCATTGTCGCGGATGGGTTCGCTGAGATAGTACTGGAACGTACCGTTGCGGCGCTGATCCTTTCCGCCACCCAGACCTGCTACAGCGCAGCAGTTGGTCAGAGAAATAGTGCCGTCTTCGTTCTCCTTCACGAAAGTCTCTACCATACCTTCATAACCCTTCTTGGCTGGAGCGAGATAGGATTCGTCGAGGAGGCCGAGACGCACAGCACGCAGGAGGTTGTAGACAAACATAGCAGAGGCGGTAGCCTCGAGATAGTTACCCTGACGGCTGGGAGAATCCATCACCTGATACCATACTCCGGTCTTGGGATCCTGATACTTCACTATACCATTTGCAACGCTCTTTAGAAGCTGCAGCATTTCGGGACGCTTAGGATGATCGGCGGGCATCTTCTCGAGCACATCGGTGATGGCCCAGAAATACCAGCCCATAGCGCGGCCCCAAGCGTGTTCCGACTGTCCAGTGCGTCGGTCAGCCCAGAATTGTTTCTTCTTTTCGTCCCAGGCATGGCGGTAAAGACCGGTAACAGGGTCATAGGTCTTCTTGCCTACAGTAAGGAACTGGTTTGCGATATCGTCCCAGAGTTTCGGATCGGAATTGAGGTAACGGTTTACGTATTCGGCGTAGAAGGGCTGACCCATATAGAGTCCGTCAAGCCAAGCCTGATGCGGATAGATCTTTTTGTGCCAGAAATTCTTCGATTTTGTTCTGGGATGAGAGAGAAGCTGGTCGTAGATGTTGTCGGCAGCCTTCCTGTATTTTTCATCACCTGTGATGTCATAAGCCTGAAGGATCTCGATTCCACCTTTCACGTTGTCGATATTGTAGGCTTCCTTATCGAATGCCTTGATTGTACCGTCGGGGTTCACGAAGAAGTCGGTATAGTTGATCACATAGTCGAGCATCTCCTTATCGTTGTAAGCCCGGGCAGCGGCAAGGATGCCCTCGAGTTCTACGGCAGCAGCATAGCTCCACTTTACACCATTGACATCAATCGTCTCGCTCTTCGGGTTGCGGATCATCTCAGACTTAGCCATCTGATAGGCGAGGGGTTTGCCGTAGAGGCATTCCACACCGTTGATCTTGAGGTTGTCGAAGACAACGTCCTTGACTTCGCCGGTGATCTTGTTACCGTCAGCAACTCCGTTGAAGTTACAGTCCTTAACCTCGATGTCGTAGACATTGCACTTGTCGGCAAGACCAACTATCATGACACCGTATTTACTCTTGTTGCAGTTAACGTTCTCAAGATAGACGTTGCGTACCGTCGGGGGATATGCGCGCTTGCATTTTTCCTTGGGCTCATAGTCAAGGTTGATTTTGAGAACAGCTTCGTCGCACTGTCCAACCTCTACATTACGGACATAGATATCTTCAACCACACCGCCACGACAGGTATTAGTCTTGATTCGGATGACACGCTCGAGATCGGGGCTATCCATCTTACAGTTTTCTACAAAGAGAGTCTTATAGCCTCCGGAGATTTCGCTACCAACTACCACACCGCCGTGACCGTTCTTCATCTGGCAATTACGCACGATAATGTTCTCGCTCGGGATAGCTCGTTCTCGACCGTCGCGGTTACGTCCACTCTTGATTGCGATACAGTCGTCGCCTGTATCGAAATAGCAGTTCTCAATAAGTACATCCTTACATGATTCAGGGTCACATCCGTCGCCGTTGGGGCCATCGTTCTGAACGTGAACTCCACGTACAGTAACGTTCTGGCACATAAGAGGGTGCATCACCCAGAAGGCTGAGCGTAACATCGTCACGTCTTCAATGAGGACGTTTTTACATTCCACCGGATTTACGAGCTGAGGACGCATGCCCCAGTTAGAACCGAGGCGACGCTCGAAGAGGTCGACTCCACATTCATTCCAATCCTGAAGGATGATTCTGCCTGCACGCTGGGAAAGCATTCCGGGTTTCCATCCCCATTTGTCGTTGCCGACCATCGACCACCAATTCTCGCGGCTTGCTCCGCCATCGATAGTTCCTTTACCGGTAATCGCAATGTTATCCTGCTTATAAGCATAGATCATCGGACTCCAGTTCCAGCAGTTCATACCCTCCCATGCTGTGAGAACGAGGGGATAATACTGATGAGGATCGTCAGTAAAAAGTAGCACTGCACCCTCTTCGAGATGAAGATTGACGTTGCTCTGAAGTTTTACCGGACCAGTTAGCCATGTTCCCGCAGGGACTATGACACGTCCGCCGCCTGCAGCGCTACACTTTGCTATAGCAGTATTGATTGCATCGGTATAGAGGACATCTCCGTGCTTGTCTTTTTTCTGACTCTTCTTGTTTTTGGGAAGGAAATCCTTGATGTTGAAGTCCTTGTCCGGGAAGGTCGGGGCCTTTATGCGGGCTTCCACCTGTGGGTACACGTCTTTCCATGCCTTTTGGGCCCTTTCGGCGATACCTTCCGCCAAAGCCGACCCAAAGCATAGAAGTGTGGCCGTCAAAGTAATTAATGTTTTCTTCATGTTGTTATAGTTTGTCGTATTCGTTTTCTTCGGGAAGATTGAGGCGTTCGGCTTCCTGCGAGAAGCTCTTGCCATTCATCGTGACATTCTTGAATTTTACCTCAGGGTATGCCACTACTGTCAGCGAGGGATCCTTAGCTTCGACCTTGACGTTTTCGAAAATGATGTTGGATACCTGATCGGCTGGATTTCCCTGTATATGGCACAAGGTGTTGCATTTCATGTCTACGTTCTTGATCTTAATGTCGCGAACGATACCGTAGGGTTCCTCGTTGCTACCCTCAAGAGTGAAGAACTGTTTCCATGGCTTCATGTCCATCACGGTGCCGCAGGTTCCGGTAATGTTTTCGATTGTCACGTTCTCATAAATCTGATATGTATCAGGACGCATCTTGAGGCGCAGAACGGCCGCATTGATGTCTACCTTGCAGTTTCTTACCGTCACATTCTTAGCGTGGATGCACTCGCTTCCGAGAGTGAGCACTCCGTGGAGGTTGCGTCCGAACTCGCAGTTTTCTACAAGAATATCCTCGCAGATGCCGTTGTCCATAGTCCGATTGGCGTATACTCCCTTACCACCCTTGAGGCATACACCGT
>JAIDTS010000506.1 GCA_029060585.1 Muribaculaceae bacterium | reverse complement strand
CTCGACGAGCCCACCAACGATATAGACGTAAATACGCTACGTGCTCTCGAAGAGGGTCTGGAGAATTTCGCCGGCTGCGCTGTGGTGATCAGCCATGACCGTTGGTTCCTCGACCGCATAGCGACTCATATCCTCGCCTTCGAGGGAGACTCGAAGATCACATTCTATGAGGGAAGCTATTCCGACTATGAGGAGTTCCGCAAGAAGCGCGACGGCATAGACGCCGAGACTCCCCACCGGATCCGCTACAAGAAACTCATGTGATGGAGCCAGTCGAGATCGTTTCAGTGAATGATCCTCGGATCAAGATATTTGCGAGGCTGACGGAGGCTCAGCTTCGCAATTCTCTTAATCCCGAGGAAGGTCTTTTCATCGCAGAGAGTCCGAAAGTGATCCGTGTGGCTCTTGACGCGGGTCTTACCCCGGTGGCTCTTCTCTGTGAGCATCGTCACATCGCTGGGGATGCAAGGGATATAATAGCGCGCATGCCGGACGTGCCGCTCTATACAGGGAGCCGGGAGACGCTTGCCGCCATCACGGGCTATACACTTACACGCGGAGTGCTTTGCGCGATGCGGCGTCCGAAACTCCCTTCGGTGGAAGAGTTATGTGGGAATTCGCGCAGGGTAGTGGTGATCGATGACGTGAGCGACACTACAAACATAGGCTCGATCTTCCGCTCTGCTGCAGCTCTTGGAATGGACGCGGTATTTCTGACCCCTACAACCTGCGATCCGCTCAACCGCAGGGCAGTAAGAGTCTCGATGGGATCCGTCTTCCTCATTCCATGGACACGCCTCGACGGAGGCCTCGACCGGCTGAGGAGCTGCGGATTCAAGACAGTTGCCATGGCGCTGCGGCATAATTCCGTCGATATCTCGGATCCTGTGCTTAAAAAGGAACCGAAACTTGCCATCGTGATGGGTACGGAAGGGGAGGGGCTTCCGATAGAGACCATCGATTCGGCAGACTATGTGGTGAAGATTCCGATGTGCCATGGTGTCGACTCCCTCAATGTAGCCGCAGCTGCGGCGATCGCGTTTTATGCCCTTGTATGAAAAAAATAATTTTTTTTTGAACCTTCCTTTGTCTTACGTTGTTTAATTTTTGCCCTCACAAGGAGAAGGCAGATATATCACCAAGTTAAATATAAAAAAAGAAATCAATATGGCTAAAGAATGGATATGCACCATCTGCGGATATGTGGCAGAAGGCGAAAACGCTCCCGAAAAATGCCCCCAGTGTGGCGCTCCCGCATCTAAGTTCAAAGAACTCGATCAGGCAGAACTCCTTAAGTTCGTCACCGAACATGTAGTAGGCGTTGCTAAGGATGTAGACGACGAAATGAAGAAAGACCTCAACAATCACTTCATGGGCGAATGCACCGAGGTAGGTATGTATCTCGCTATGTCGCGTCAGGCTGATCGTGAAGGATATCCCGAGGTGGCCGATGCCTTCAAGCGTTATGCTTTCGAGGAAGCTGAGCATGCTGCCAAGTTCGCTGAACTTCTCGGCGACATGGTATGGGACACGAAGACCAACCTTGAGAAGCGCATGCACGCAGAGGCAGGAGCCAATGAAGACAAGATGCGTATCGCAAAGAACGCTAAGGCCGCCAACCTCGACGCCATCCACGACACAGTTCATGAGATGGCTAAGGACGAGGCTCGTCACGGCCAGGGATTCTATGGCCTCTACCAGCGTTTCTTCGCTGACAAGAAGTAACCAGCAGAAATCAATGAATTATTGATATTGACACACTCCCTGTAGTTTGCAGAGAGTGTGTTTTTTTGTTTTAGCCATTTTTTAACTATTTAGTATTTAATATTTAATCTTTCATAGAGTGGGACGATTCCTCGCTATTGACTATGGCCGCAAGCGGTGCGGCATAGCAGTGACAGACACACTGCGCATATGCGCCAACGGCCTCACCACTGTACGGGCATGCGACCTGATGAATTTCCTTAAAGACTATTGCTCGAAAGAACAGGTAGACAAGATCATAGTCGGGCTTCCGAAACAGATGGATGGCACTCCTTCCGAGAGTTCGCGCTATATAGAGCCATTCCTCAAGCAGCTGCGTCGCGAAATGCCGGAGATGGAAATAGAGCGTTATGACGAACGCTTCACTTCCACTCTTGCTCACCGCGCGATGATTGACGGAGGTCTCAGGCGTATGGCCCGCCGCGACAAAGAACTTGTAGATGAAATCGCCGCCACAATCATCCTCAACGACTATCTTTCATCCCGAACATAATTCGTCCACCGTCCACCGTCCAACGTAAAACGCACGTTGCACATCTCGTTTTTTTTTACTAATTTTGTAAAATCTTTGGGTCTTTGGTGCCCATTCATATAATTAGAACCTTGAAAATCCGTTATTCTACAAGTTAGTAATACGAATTATGGAACCCAACATCGACAAGACATCAAAATCCGCTTCCCTGGGAGAGCAGAAGCTTACTCCGAGGGAACTTTTTGTCGCCATACTCAAGCAGTGGAGATGGATTCTCCTCTCTCTTACTATGTGCATCGGGCTTGCCGTGCTGTATCTGGCATGGAAGCCGTTTACCTATAAACGTGAGGCGCAAGTGGAGATAAAGGAGGATGCTGAAAGCGGATCCACTTCAGCACTCGCCATGTTTGCAGACCTCGGTATCGGAAACGCCACAAACAATCTCTACAACGAGATGGCCTATTTCGAATCGCCCGACCTTATGGCGCAGGTGGTGGAGAGGCTCGGCCTGCAGACCAGTTACGTCATGAAAAAAGGTCTGAGGGCGACCACCCTCTACGGCTCCAACCTTCCGGTGACCGTCACTTTCGAGACCGTGCCCGAAAATGTAGGAGGATTCTTCAGGATGAAGATAGATGACAAAGGTCAGATTTTTCTCAGCAAGTTCAAAGTGAAGGAAGACAAAGTGCCTTTCGACAGTAAGAAGCCTTACAGATTCGGAGAGTCCATCATGACGCCCCTCGGCAAGATCAAAATCGAGAAGACACCATTCTTCGGCAAGGACAAGGAGGAAGATGAAGACAAGTCATATACGATCAATGTTTTCCGTTCATCGGTCAAAGGCGCTGTGAAGTCTTGGCTCTCAAAGGTTACAGTCAGTGAGTTCAGAAAGGAGGCCTCTATCGTAGATCTCTCCGTGATGGACGGCTCCCCCCGGAGGGCTGAGGATGTGCTCAATACGATGATTCAGGTCTACAACGAAGACTGGATTCTTAGTAAAAACGAGGTGGCACTCGCTTCTTCCGACTTTATCGACGAACGTCTTACCTCACTATCCAAGGAACTGAGCGATGTAGATTCCGATATATCCGATTTCAAGTCGGAAAACCAGATTCCTGACCTCATTACGAGCGCTACCATAAGCTTGACGGAAGAGCAGAACGCCCGCAAAGCCATCCTTGAGCTTCGAAACGACCTTCAGTTGGCCCGCTACCTAAAGGACTACATAGAGAAAAACAGCGGTCCCTCCAAGACACTGCCTACGAATCTCGGCATGAAGAATCAGGTGCTCGACACCCAGATAGCTTCTCACAACGCCATGGTGCGCAACAGAAACGCCATGGTGGAGAGTTCATCGGAGGAAAACCCTCTCGTCAAGTCGATCGACTCCCAGATAGAAGACTCACGGACATCGATTCTCGCCTCTCTCGACAATCAGATAAAGATTCTTTCGCAGGAAATCGACAATGTAAACAAGGAAAAACTGTCGTTTGAGAAAAATCTTTCAGCAAATCCGGAGCAGGCGCGCTATCTGCTCAGTGTAGAGCGCCAGCAGAAGGTCAAGGAATCGCTCTATCTCTATCTATTGCAGAAAAAGGAGGAAAATCAGCTCAACCAGGCTTTCACTCCTTACAATACACGCATTATCGCACGCCCGAACGGTGATTCCGAACCCTCCTCTCCAAATGCCAAAAGCATACTGATGATTGCTTTTGTCCTCGGTCTGGCCATCCCTGTAGGAACGGTCTATGTTCGTGAGGTTTCCAACACTAAGGTTCGTGATAAGAACGACCTCAAGGGACTAAGCATTCCGTTCCTCGGAGAGATACCGAAAGTCAACAGAAAGAAATATGACGACAAGGACCATATGGTGGTAGTCAGTCAAGGAAACCGTGATATTGTCAATGAAGCTTACCGTGTGGTCCGCACCAACCTAAACTTCATGCTTGACGCAGAGGAGAAGTGTCCGGTGGTCATGCTGACGAGCTTTAATCCCGGATCTGGAAAGAGCTTCATAGCGATCAATCTCGCCATGTCGCTCGCAATACGCGGCAAGAAGGTGCTTGTCATCGACGGAGATATGCGCAGGAATTCGTCTTCCTCGTTTATCGGCAATCCCGACGCAGGTCTGGCCCAGTGTCTCCTCGGAAAGGTATCTGCCAGCCAGGCCATCGTAAGAGGTAGGCTGAATGAAAACCTCGATATCCTCCCCGGCGGAAAAACTCCTCCCAACCCCACAGAGCTTCTTGAGAACGGACGTCTCGCTCCGATGATCGAGCAACTTCGTCAGGAATATGACGTAATCTTCATTGACTGCCCTCCGATTCAGATGATCGCAGACGGACGCATCTTCAGTACTGTCTGCACCAATACCATCTTCGTCCTTCGTGCCGGACTCTTCGAGCGCGGTCTCCTTTCCGAGCTTGAGCAAGTCTACCGCAGCAAGGAGTATAACAACATGTGCCTGCTTCTAAACGGCACCGAAGGGGCTGGAGGCTATGGCCACTACGGAGCCGGTAAAAGCTACTATGCCCAGAAAGACTGATGGAGAACATCTCAAGACATAAAAAAAGCATCGCGGCCGCGATGCTTTTTTTATGCGATCAATCCTTTTTCAGGGCGATCAATCTTCAAGGATAAGTTTCTTCACTTCCTCGACTGCCCGGTCTAGATCGTCGTTGACAACCCTTACGTCAAACTGGGGCGCGAAGCTAAGTTCGTAGTCGGCCTTGTCAAGGCGTTTGTGGATGACTTCTTCCGCGTCCGTTCCCCGTCCGCGCAGCCTGCGCTCAAGCTCTTCCTTACTTGGAGGAAGAATGAAGATGGTAAGCGCCTGCTCTCCGAAACACTTCTTTACGTTGAGACCTCCCTTGACGTCGATATCCATGATCAGATTGCAGCCGGCCTCAGTCACCCTTTTTACCTCGCTTTTCAAAGTGCCGTAGCACGTCCCCGGATAGACCTCTTCCCACTCCACAAAATCTCCGGCTTCCGCTCTGCGCATGAACTCCTCGTGAGATATGAAATAATACTCAGTGCCGTGCTGTTCCGTTCCTCTGGGAGCGCGGGAAGTGGCCGATACGGAAAAACCAAGCCGCAGTTCGGGATAGTCCAGGAGCCGCTTTATTATCGATGACTTTCCAGTCCCGCTCGGGGCCGACAGCACAATTATCTTTCCTTTATCCATAATCATAATACATTCAAGACCTGTTCCTTGATCTGCTCAAGCTCATCTTTCATCATGACTACGATCTTCTGCATCTCGGCGTCGTTGGCCTTGGAACCAAGTGTGTTGATCTCGCGTCCCATCTCCTGGGCGATGAAGCC
>JAIDTS010000505.1 GCA_029060585.1 Muribaculaceae bacterium | reverse complement strand
AACCAAGGATGGGAAGACTGGTTCGGTCAGTCTAAAGATTACGTCTTCGACTTTTTGACTCCTTATCCTGATTTCGATCTCAAGGCTCTCAACGAATATGCTCATAGTAAAGGAGTGAAACTCATGATGCATCATGAGACTTCATCCTCCGTCCGCAACTACGAACGACACATGGAGGATGCCTATCGGTTTATGAATGAGAACGGCTACAATGCTGTAAAAAGCGGTTATGTGGGTAACATTATTCCGAGAGGGGAGCACCACTATTCTCAGTGGCTCAACAATCATTATCTCCATGCAGTAAAGGAGGCTGCCAAACACCGGATTATGGTGAACGCCCATGAAGCGACTCGTCCTACTGGGCTTGCCCGTACCTATCCCAACCTTATCGGTAATGAGAGCGCGCGTGGAACAGAATACCATGCTATGGGTGGAAATGAGAAGTGGCATACATCCATTCTTCCATTCACACGCCTGCAGGGTGGTCCCATGGACTTTACACCCGGTCTCTTCGAATTTGATCTAAGCACATTCACTCCTTACAACAAAAGCATTGTGGCTTCTACTATTCCTGGTCAGCTTGCCCTTTACGTCACCATGTATAGCCCGCTCATGATGGCGGCCGACCTCCCGCAGCACTATGAGAGACATTTGGATGCTTTCCAGTTCATAAAGGATGTCCCTGTGGAGTGGGAGAGAAGTGTCTATCTGGAGGCTGAACCTATGGAGTATGTCACTATCGCACGCAAGGATAAGAACTCCGATGATTGGTATGTAGGAAGCACTTCCGGACTTTACGACCGCAAGAGCGATATTTCTCTCTCTTTCCTTGATCCCGGACGCAAATACGAGGCAACGATTTATGCTGAGGCTCCCGATGCCAATACTGTCGACGGGCAGACCCGCTACAAGATAACTAAGAAAACAGTGACTTCTAAATCAAAACTTTCCCTCGCTGCCATTGCCGGAGGCGGTTACGCCATCTCCATAAAACCCCTTGACTGATACTTTCAGAAATATAAAAACATAGGTCCCGGAGCAGTTAGCGCCGGGACCTATGTTTTTAGACTTCTCTCCATCGAAATTCTCAATTCTCTATGGCTTTCTGATAGCTCGTCTCGCCAGCTGCTTCAAGGAAATTGCATACGGCATAGACTATCAGTGCTATGCCGGTGACCATTACGATGGCGTTCATCATCTTGACAGGTCCAAGAACGAAAATCACGACACCAGTGGCTACAAGCAGAATAGGCAGGATATAGAAAGCGAAAGGAAAACGCGCGTTCCTGAATCCGAAACCAAGCATGCTTATGTGGTAAAGACCCGCTAAGAGGATGATCGCCGCGAACACATAGACGAGAAGCGAGCTGAAGCTCCCCGGTCTCAACAGCATCCAGAGCCCTAACGCTCCGGTTGCGACAGCTGTCAGTGTAGAGATTATGGAAAAGGATCCGATCGACTTTTTCTCACCGTTCACTTCCAGTGTGGCCTTGCTGTGGAAGACTACTATAAGGTCTATTACAGCTGAGAGTAGAAATGCTCCTCCCACAACCATGACTACCACATTGATGGCGGTAGCCTGCATAAACAGTAGCGCCACGCCTAAAATCAGGGTGACTATTCCTGTATAAGTCAGATTCTTGCTTTTCATAATTATTTTTTAAGGTTTTATAT
>JAIDTS010000504.1 GCA_029060585.1 Muribaculaceae bacterium | reverse complement strand
GTGCTCTGCAAGCAGGGATTCAGCCGCGACATGGCCGACCAGCTTCTTTCCGACATCCAGTTTGCCGTCAACGAGCTCAATAAACTTGAGTATCCCACCACCACCCGCATTGCGATGGAAAAGAATATCCCTCTGAAGAGCTCGATGTTCAACCATACGGGGAAGTGAGGTTAAGCTGTCAGCGATCAGCTATCAGCTGTCAGCCGTCAGTTGTCAGCCGTCAGTTGTGGGGCATAAGAACCATGACTGAAGACCTGAAATTATAAAAAAATTGATCAGCGGCCGGAGGCCATTGAGGTCGACGACCGCTGATTCCATACCTTATCAGATACTATGGAAAAAACAATAACCAAATCGCAAATAAAGCAGGCGGCTCAGGAAGCATACGAGGCATCTAAGGATATACAGGGAGGACTCAACGCCCATTATATCCCGTATCTGGCCAACATAGACCCGAACCTATTTGGAGTAAGCGTCACGCTCGCCGACGGCACCTGCTTCAATTTCGGAGACACCGAGTATAAGTTCGGCATCGAATCCGTCTCAAAAGTGCCCACCGCGATACTCGCCATGATCCAGCATACTCCGGCCGGAGTATTGAAGCAGATTGGTGCAGATGCAACCGGCCTACCTTTCAACTCCATTTATGCTATACTTCTGGAAAACGACCATCCGTCGACACCTCTCGTAAACGCCGGAGCCATCTCGGCCTGCTCCATGGTAGCGCCGCAGGGAGATTCTGAAGACAAATGGAAAGCGATAACAGAAAACATCACGGCACTCTGCGGATCGGCACCGGAACTCATCGACGAACTTTATGAAAGCGAGACGGCCACCAACTTCAACAACCGTGCCATCGCATGGCTTCTGAAAAACTACAACCGCATCTACGATGATGTAGACATGAGCCTCGACCTCTACACGCGTCAATGCTCACTCGGCATCACATCGTCGCAGCTCGCAGTGATGGGCGCCACAATAGCCAACGGCGGTCTGAATCCAGTGACGAAGAAACAGGTGTTCGATCCGGAGATCTCGCCAAAGATCACCACCATGATAGCAAGCGTAGGCTTCTACCAGCATACAGGCGACTGGCTCTACACCTCGGGAATTCCAGCCAAGACCGGAGTGGGAGGCGGAGTGATGGGCGTAATGCCCGGGCTGTTCGGAATCGCAGCTTTTGCGCCACCTCTCGATGACGCCGGAAACTCCGTAAAGGCCCAGGCAGCAATCAAATATTTCATGCAGAAATTAGGACTCGGTATATTCACGGGCGACAAGGTGACAATCATCGATTGATTAATCGAGATTAATCATGATTGATCTTGAAATATCCTCACATTTCACTAATTATTAAAACCTCTTTATTATGGCTACTTCAACCGGACAAAAGACAGCGACCGTGAAACAGGCCGCCAAGATGGGGGTTTTCACCCTTATCATAATGAATATAGTCGCGGTGGTATCGCTCCGTGGACTTCCGGCGGAGGCCGAGTATGGCGTAAGCTCCGCATTCTACTATATATTTGCAGCGATCGTCTTCCTGATTCCTGTATCTCTCGTAGCCGCCGAGCTCGCGGCCATGTTCCCCTACCAGCAGGGCGGTATGTTCCGCTGGGTAGGCGAGGCATACGGCGACAAGGTAGGATTCCTCGGAATCTGGCTTCAATGGATAGAGAGCACTATCTGGTTTCCTACCGTATTGACATTCGGCGCAGTGTCGCTCGCATTCATAGGCATGGACCACATATATGACGCTCACCTCGCTGCCAACAAATACTACACGATTGCAGTGGTATTGGCAATCTACTGGATAGCCACATTCATATCGCTGAAGGGTATGGGATGGGTAGGAAAGGTATCGAAGATAGGTGGTATCGTAGGTACGATCATTCCTGTTGTCATCCTCGTAGTATGCGCAATAGTATATCTTGCTACCGGCGGCAAATCACAGATGGACTGGCACGGCAGCTTCATTCCTGATTTCTCTAACTTCAACAATATTATTCTTGCCGTCTCTATCTTCCTCTTCTACGCAGGAATGGAGATGTCGGGCATACACGTAAGGGAAATCAAGAACCCGACCGTCAATTATCCAAAGGCCGTGATCATCGGCGCCCTCGCTACCGTAGCGATCTTCATCCTGGGAACCTACTCACTGGGTGTGATCATACCGGCTAAGGACATCAACCTCGTACAGAGCCTTCTCGTGGGCTTCGACAACTACTTCGGCGCACTCCACATGAAATGGTTCGCTCCCATCATCGCCATCGCACTTGCATTCGGCGTGCTGGCAGGCGTGCTTACATGGGTTGCAGGTCCTTCAAAAGGTGTGTTCGCAGTAGGCCAGGCAGGTTATCTTCCCAAGTTCTTCCAGAAAACAAACAAGAACGGCGTTCAGAAGAATATCCTCTACGTACAGGGCATAGCAGTCACAGTCCTTTCATTCATCATGGTACTCATGCCATCCGTGCAGAGCTTCTATCAGATATTGTCTCAGCTCACCTGTATACTTTATCTTATAGCCTACCTGCTGATGTTTGCCTCCTCGATAAAGCTCCGCTACTCGATGAAGAATGCTCCCCGTCCCTATCGTCTTGGCAAGAAGGGCAACGGCATGATGTGGCTCATCGCCGGCGTCGGTTTCCTTGGCTCCGCAATCGCATTCATCTTCAGTTTCTTCCCGCCGGCACAGATTCAGATGGGATCGAATGCAGTTTGGTTCACAGTATTGATAGCGGGTACGATCATATTTGTTGTCCTTCCGTTTATCATCCTTCACTTTAAGAAACCGTCATGGGATGCAATGGGCACATCCTTCGTTCCGTTCCACTGGGATAATTCGGCCCAGGCCGCACAGGAAAGACTTGAAGCAGCCCAGGAATTTGCCGAGGAGAACGCAGATAATCCTGACGCAGCAAAGTTTGTAGACTATGCTAAATCCGACCAGCCTGCTTCAAAGTAAGTTTAATGGTATAAAGATACATTAAAGTCCTTAAGGACCTTAAAGACCTTAAGGACTTTAATGCGTTCCGAAGTCGTTAGACTTATAAACATTTAACCCTTATAAACCCCTTAAATCGCATTCGCCATGATCAAGACAGGAAAAGCCCCCATGACACTGATGACCTACTGCGCCATCATGTCGATCTCGCTCATAGTCAACCTTCCGGGGTTGGCCGTGACACCAATGCTGGGTACGCTTGGAAAGATTTTCCCGCATACCACCCAGATGGAAAACCAACTTCTGACCGCACTCCCTAATCTGCTCATCATCCCCTTTGTGCTGATGTCGGGCAAACTGTCGCTGACTAAACACAAGATGTCAATTATCATCGGCGGTCTTGTGCTCTTTACTGCATGCGCGGTTGCCTACATGTTTGCCAATACCATGACATGGTTGATCATCATCAGCTGTCTGCTCGGGTGCGCCGCCGGTCTACTGATTCCCTTCTCAACGGGTCTTATAGCCGACACGTTCTCCGGAACATACCGTATGAATCAGATGGGCATCCAGAGTGGCATCGCCAACTCAGCCCTTGTGGTAGCCACATTCGTAGTGGGATGGCTCAGCCACGGCAACTGGCACCTTCCTTTCGCCGTCTACCTCGTCTGCTTGATACCGCTTGTGCTTGTATTCTGGCTGCGTAAGGTAGTCAATACGCCATCCGTAGCCTCTGCCTCCTCTTCTTCCACAACTTCTACCGCTGCCACACCCTCAAAGGCCATCTCCGGAGAGAAAACGACAGGTGGTTTCTATGTAGGCAAGCTCTGGGCATTGATTGGAGTGTATTTCTTCATCACATTCGCATCCATCTCAATCTCTTACTACTGCCCATTCCTTATTGAGAAGAAAGACTGGAGCGCATCGCTTTCAGGCACTATCACAGCAATCTATTTCCTCTTTATTCTCCTTCCTGGATATTTCCTTCCATTCTTCATGAAGGTGCTTAAAGGGAACACATTCTTCTGGGCAGCAGTAATGATGCTTGCCGGCCAGGGACTGTTCGTATTCTGCGCAGACTCTGTGACAATGTGTATCGGCGCAGCTCTCGTGGGTCTCGGCTACGGTATCTCACAGCCTGTAATCTACGACAAGGCAGCACAATGCGTGGACAATGAGAAGAAGGCTACAATGGCTCTATCGTTTGTCTTGACTGCAAACTACCTGGCAATCGTGGTTTCTCCGTTCTTGATCGGTCTGCTCCGCGATATCTTCCACGTGGCAGCAGGGGGCACATTCGCATTCCTGATCAGCTTCATCCTCTTGATCGCATACGCAATCATCACCTTTGTGATGCGCAAGAAGTTCGCATTCTCGGTCAGCGCGCAAGAAGCTTAAGGCTATGATCAATTACTCAACAGTCGCAAACTCAAAAATCTCACGCAGAGAGCGCAGAGGAGCAGAGAACAAGCGCAGTTCCTGCGCTAAGGGATTGCGCTTCAATATGCAAGGACAAGTAAACTTTTATAAAAAGATATTATGAAAAAACACTATTTTATAGCTATCGGGCTGGCTATGGCAACCATGGGGGCATTCAATGCCTCCGCCCAGCGCGACAACCGACATATGGAGTCGGGGGTAACTACACTGATACATAACGACCAAGCCAATCCGGACGATGTTGAGAAAACCATGAAGGGCAATGCTCCGAAAGCTCCTAACGACAATGGTCTACCACGTTTTGCCATAGTAGGCAAAAACAATGACTTCTATCTCGGTATAGGCGGTCAGTTCTTGGGCGAAGGTGTATACACCTGGGGCGA